>DATKBK010000176.1:0-15395 GCA_035514045.1 Steroidobacteraceae bacterium
ATGAGTGCGAGCAGCAGCAGCAGGGGGCGGGACATTGGCGCATGATAAAAGATCAAACGGACCCATCCTGTCGAGGAATGAAAATGGCAAAGAAGAAGGCAGTGAAGGCTGCGCCGGAGAAACCCCAGGCCCAGCGCCTGCTCGAAGCCGCCAGGAAGGCGCAGGGGGAGCTGCGCGAAAGCCGGTTCGCCGGGGACCAGAGCAAGCGCGCGCAGGCGTCGATCGGACGAAAGCCGATCAAGCTGGGTGGTGGCGACTGACGATGGCGGCCGCTATTTTCCGATACAGAAGCTGCCGAAGATCTTCCCCAGCAGCTCATCGCTGCTGACATCGCCCACCACCTCGCCCAGTTCGCGCTGGGCTTCGCGCAACTCGAATGCGGCGAGCTCGCCCTGCTTTGCTGCCAGTTGCGCGGCGGCGGTGTCCAGGTGCGCGGTGGCGCGGCGCAACGCCTCGACATGACGGGCGCGGGCCGAGAACGCGCCACCGCCCTCTTCCGTGGTGCCGACGCTCGCGGCCAGATGCTGACGCAGCGCATCCAGGCCCGCGCCAGTTGCCGCTGAAACCGCGAGCAGCGCTACGGGTAACGCCTCCCGTTTCGGGGCAGTGCGCGCACTGCCCTCCAGCAGATCGACCTTGTTCATCACGATGCTCACCGGGACGCCCGCCGGCAGCGAGGAGCGCTCCCCCTCATAAGCGCGCAGGTCGGGGTCGGCTGCACCATCCACAACGAACAGCAGGTGATCGGCGCGGGCGATGGCCGCGCGCGCGCGGCGGATGCCTTCAGCCTCGATGGCGTCCCCGTTGCTATCTCGCAGGCCGGCCGTGTCGATCAACTCCACTGGCACGCCGGCGATCTCTACCCGCTGGCGCAACACATCGCGCGTGGTCCCGGCCACCGGCGTGACGATGGCCACATCCTGCCCGGCCAGCGCATTCATCAAGGTGCTCTTGCCGGCATTGGGCCGGCCGGCGATGGCCACCGTCAGGCCACGGGTGAGGATGGCGCCCTGCTCCGCCGCGCGCAGCACGCTGGTCAGCCGCTGCTGCACATCGGCCAGACGTTCGCGCAGCTCGGTGCTGGCGAGGAAATCGATCTCCTCCTCGGGAAAATCGATTGCCGCCTCGACGTAGACGCGCAGGCTGGTAAGCGCGGCGCGAGTGGCATTCACGCGCGCGCTGAACTCGCCCTGCAGCGAGCGCATCGCGGCCTGCGCGGCGCGGCGCGAGCCGGCATCGATGAGGTCGGCAATGGCCTCGGCCTGTGCCAGATCGATCTTGTCGTTGCGGAAGGCGCGCTCGCTGAACTCGCCCGCGCGTGCGCGCCGCGCGCCCAGCTGCACCACGCGTTCGATCAGGGCTTCGACCACCACGTCGCCGCCATGGCCATGCAGCTCGAGCACGTGTTCGCCGGTGAAGGAATGCGGCGCGGGGAAGTACAGCGCCAGGCCCAGGTCGAGCAGTTCACCGTCCGCATCCTGCCAGCGGGCGAAGATTGCCTGTCGCGGTGGGGGCAGCTCGCCCAGCAGTACCGTGGCCATTTCCGGCACCATTGCGCCGGATATACGCACAATCGCCACGCCGCCGCGGCCCGGTGGTGTCGCTGCGGCGACAATCGTATCGGCCGGGACGGGCCGCGCGTTCATGGCGTCAGTTGCGCGCGGGCTGCGCCGCTTCGATGCGCCGGTTGATGTTCCACTGCTGCGCGATGGTCAGGATGGTGTTGGTCACCCAGTACAGCACCAGGCCCGCCGGGAAGAACGCGAACATCACCGACATCACCAGCGGCAGCACCATGAACACCTTCGCCTGCACCGGGTCGGCCGGCGTAGGTTGCAGCTTGTACTGCAGGAACATGGCCACCGCCATGATTGCCGGCAGGATGAAGAACGGATCGCGCGACGACAGATCCTGGATCCAGCCGGCGAATGGCGCCTGGCGCATCTCCACGCTCTCGAGCAGCACCCAGTAAAAGGCCAGGAACACGGGCAGCTGCACCAGCATCGGCAGGCAGCCGGCGGCCGGGTTCACCTTCTCTTTCTTGTACAGCTCCATCATCGCGGTGCCGAGCTTGGCCCGATCGTCCTTGTAGGTCTCCTGCAGCTGCTTCATGCGCGGCGCGACCAGCTTCATCTTGGCCATCGAGCGGCCCGAGGTCTCGGACAGCGGATAGAACACCAGCTTGAGCAGGAACGTGACGGCGATGATGGCGAAGCCCCAGTTGGCGAAGATGCCATGCGCCTTGTCCAGCAGCCAGAACAGCGGCCGCGACAGGAAGGTCAGGATGCCGAAGTCGGCCGCGCGGCCAAGGTCGGGGTGGATGTCTTCGAGCTGGGTCTGCAGCTTCGGGCCAACGAACAGCGTCTGCGCGATGCTGCCGCTCGCCCCCGGGCCAACCGTCTGCGTGGGCCCGAGCTCGCGCGCCAGGAACTCGGTCTCGCGCACGCTCATGGTGTAGTGGTGCGGCTGGTCACGCGGCGGAATGATGGCCGACACGAAGTGATGCTGGAGCGCGGCGATCCAGCCGTCGGTGAACTCGCGGTTGAAGCGCGCATCATCGTCGTTGCCGATCTTCAGCTTCTCGTACTTGCCGCCGTCCCAGTAGGCCGGGCCGGTGAAGGAGTAGCTGTCGACGTTGAAGTACGACTTCTTCGGCGGCGGCATATCGCGCTGGATCTGCGCATAGGGCGCCACCGACCAGGGTGCGGTGCTGGCGTTGTTGATCGCGTATTCGACGTCGATGCGGTAGGAACCGCGCCTGAACACCAGCGTCTTCACCACCTCGACGCCGGCGGGCGAGGTCCAGGTGAACGGCACGCGCAGCTCGTCCTGGCCCTCCTCGAGCCGGAAGCCGTTGTAGGTGGTGTCGAACTGGGCGATGTGGGTGGGAAAATCCTCAGGCCGCACGCCGGGGCCGGCGCCGGCCAGGCCGGTCTGCAGCAGGTACTGGTCGCCGGCGCCGTTGTTGCGCAGCAGGCGCATGGGCACGCTGCCGCCCTTCTCCACCGGGTACAGCAGCAGGTCGGCGCGGGTGAGCGCGGCGCCGCGCAGGCTGATGTCCACGTCGAGCACGTCGGTGCGCACATTGAGCGTCCGCTCGCCGGCAGCGACCGGGGCGGCGGCGGCGGCCGGCGCAGCCACGCTAGGCACCTCGCCCTCGACCGGAGGCGCCGGCACCGAATCACCCGCCGCCACCGCGGCCGGCACGGGGGCGACATCCGCCACCGGCACCTCGGCGGTCAGCGGGTTGTCCCGCCTCTGCTGCTCCAGCGCCTGGCGCTCGGCCGCGGCCTGGGCCTGGTCGAGCGGGGCGAAATCCTTGATCCAGACCTGCACATTGACGAACAGGATCAGGCACAGGCCGATCCACAGAAACGCACGCGGATTTTTCATGGTACGGGGTCTATCCCGCCCTCATTGAAGGGGTGGCAACGCAGGATTCGTCGGGTCGACAGGGACAGTCCCCGCAAGGGCCCATGCCTTTCGATGGCTTCCTGCGCATAACAGGAGCAACTGGGATGAAAGCGGCAGCATTGGCCCAAATGTGGGCTAATGATGAGCTGATATCCCTTGATTAGAGCAATCAGGAAACGACGCATCGTTCGCGGATCTTCTTCCAGAGTCCGTCCAGGCTTTCGCGAAGCTGCGCATTATGCGCTGTCCGGGCACCGTTGCGGGCCCCGACCACGACATCAATTCCGCCCAGTCCGGCCGCGGCATGGCGGAAGGATTCTCGCACCTGGCGCTTGACGCGATTGCGCGCCACAGAGTTACCCACGGCCTTGGCGCCGATCGACAGACCCAGGCGGGCGCGGCCCAGATCATTGGGCAATGCATTCACCGCAAAACAGTCGTCCACGACCCGGAGGCGCCGCGCATAGACGGCAGAAAAAGCAGCTGCATTGAGCAGCCGTTGCGGACGGGTGAAACGCTGCCGGGAAGCGCCGTTCATGGCGCGCGCCAGCAGGTTACGGGATCAGGCGCTTGCGGCCCTTGGCGCGGCGACGGGCCAGCACCTTGCGACCGTCGGCGGTGGCCATGCGGGCACGGAAGCCGTGCGTGCGGACACGCTTGATCTTGCTCGGCTGGTAGGTGCGTTTGGTTGCCATGGCGCTTGCCGGATTGCGGAAATCGGGGTGCGGCAGGGTACGCAGCAGGCGGGGCGAAGTCAACGGGCTTGGCGCGGGTGTCGATTCGGAGGGCTTGCGTGGGCTGCGTCAAACGAAGGATGGCATCCCGTGCCGAGGCGAGTAGACTCGCCCTCCCCTTTTGTTGAGCCACCGCCACCAAGAGCGCACGACGTACCCATGTCCGAACTGTGGCCCCAGGTGCTCACGCACCTCAGCAACGAACTGTCCGAACAGCAGATGAATACCTGGCTGCGCCCGCTGCAGGCGGTGCAGGAGCAGGACGTGCTGCGGCTGCTGGCGCCGAACCGCTTTGCCGTCGACTGGGTGCAGAGCAATGCCGCGGCGCGCATCAGCACGCTGCTGCGCCAGACCCCGGGCGGCAACCTGAAGCTGGTGGTGGAGATGGGTTCGAGCGCCGCGACGCCAGCGCGCGCGGAAGGCGCGCATGGGCATCCGCAGGAAGCCGCCAGGCACAACGGCGTGACGGCGATGTACCAGCCGCGCCCTGCCCCGCCCGTGACCATGCAGATCGGCGCGCGGCTGAATCCCGAATCCACCTTCGATCGCTTCGTCGAGGGCAAGAGCAATCACTTCGCCAAGGCTGCCGCGATGCAGGTGGCCGAGAATCCCGGCCAGGCCTACAACCCGTTGTTCATCTACGGCGGCACGGGCCTGGGCAAGACGCATCTGATGCAGGCCGTGGGCCATGTGATCCGCGCGCGCAATCCGGGCGCGCGCGTGGCCTATGTGCATTCAGAGCGCTTCGTCGACAACATGGTGCAGGCCCTGCGCCACAACAACATGAACGAGTTCAAGAACAACTATCGTTCACTGTCGGCGCTGTTGATCGACGACATCCAGTTCTTCGCCAACAAGACCCAGTCGCAGGAAGAATTCTTCCACACCTTCAACACGCTGTTCGAGGGACAGGCGCAGATCATCCTCACCTCGGACCGCTATCCCAAGGAAATTCCCGGTCTCGAGGAACGACTGAAATCGCGCTTCGGCTGGGGACTGTCGGTGGCCATCGAGCCGCCGGAGCTTGAAACCTCGGTGGCGATCCTGATCAGCAAGGCGCAGGACGCTGGCGTGGCGCTGCCCGAAGAAGTGGCGTTCTTCATCGCCAAGCGCATCCGCTCCAATGTGCGCGAACTGGAAGGCGCGCTGCGCCGCATCGTCGCCAATGCGCATTTCACCGGGCAGCCGATCAACCTGGATTTCGCGCGCGAGGCGCTGAAGGATCTGCTCAACCTGCAGGCGCGCTTGGTCACGATCGAGAACATCCAGAAGACGGTGGCCGATTATTTCAAGCTGCGATTGTCGGACCTGCTGTCGGAAAAACGCAGCCGGTCACTGGCGCGGCCGCGGCAGATCGCGATGACGTTGTCGCGCGAACTGACGCAGATGTCGCTGCCGGAGATCGGCCAGGCTTTTGGCGGCCGCGATCACACCACGGTAATGCATGCCTGCCAGCGGGTGCAGGAACTACAGGCAGCCGACACGCGCATTCGTGAGGACTACTCGAACCTGGTGCGCATCCTCACGGGCTGAGCCACGGCCTGTGGACAAGGCTGGGCATAACCCGGTGTACAACTCTGTGGGAAAACGGCGGATGGATTTGGGGATGGATGATCCACAGGCAGCCAACAGGGTCCGGGCAGTTGATGGCATGGATTGTCCGCGACGTTTTCGACGCTAGAGGCATGTTACGCAAGGGCGAAACTGTTTATCCTCACCATCCACAGGCCCAATCACGACAGTGATTGTTTGAATTCCAGACAAGGTTTATCCATGAAGTTCAGCGCGACTCGCGAGCAGATCCTCGGTCCGTTGCAGGCCGTCATCGGTGTGGTGGAGCGCAAGCAGACCATGCCCGTGCTGGCGAACGTACTACTGGCCGCCAAGGGCAACCGGCTGTCGGTGACGGGTACTGACCTGGAAGTGGAGCTGGTGGCTTCAGGCGAGGTCAGCGTCGGCCAGCCGGGCGAAATCACGTTGCCCGGGCGCAAGCTGCTCGAGATCGCCAAGTCGCTGCCGGACAAGGCGGCGGTCACCGTCACCCTGGATGGTGAACGGGCCAAGATCAGCGCCGGACGCAGCCGCTTCACCTTGTCGACCCTGGCAGCCAGCGAGTTCCCGGTGGTGGAATCGGTGAATGCCACCCAGACGTTGACGCTGCCCCAGGCCGAACTCGGGCGGCTGATCGCCAAGACCCATTTCTCGATGGCACAGCAGGATGTGCGGTACTACCTGAATGGCACTTTGTTCGAAACTGACGGCAAGACGCTGCGAACGGTGGCGACTGACGGCCATCGTCTGGCAATTGCCGAGGCGTCGCTGGCCGCCGGCGGCAAGGCCGTGCAGGCCCAGCAGGTGATTGTGCCGCGCAAGGGCGTGCTCGAGCTGCAGCGGATCCTGGGCAACAGCGGTGAGGTGGAGATCGCGATCGGAACCAATCACATTCGGCTCCAGATCGGCGACATTCGCTTCACTTCCAAGTTGATTGACGGCAAGTTTCCGGAATATGCCCGCGTGATCCCGGCCAGTCCCGGCAAGATCGTGGTAGTTGACCGCGAATCGATGCGTGCTGCGCTGCAGCGTACCGCCATCCTGTCCAACGAGAAGTATCGCGGCGTGCGGGTGAGCCTGGCCAAGAACTCGATCAAGCTGCAGGCCCACAATCCCGAGCAGGAAGAGGCACAGGACGAGGTCGAGATTGATTACACCGGCGAGGAGCTGGAGATCGGATTCAATGTCACGTACCTGCTCGATGCGCTGTCGGCCGTGGACACCGAGACGGTCGAGGTCGGCCTGACCGATGCCAACAGCAGCTGCCTGATCCGGGCGCCCGGGACGACGGCGTCGCGCTACGTGGTCATGCCGATGCGGCTGTAGGGCCGCGCAGCGCCAGCTCGTGAGCCTGGCGTCCCTCCGGATCAAGGATCTGCGCAGCGTGCGCGAAGCCGAACTGGACTTTGGTCCGCGGCTGAACCTGATTCATGGCACCAACGGATCGGGCAAAACCTCCATCCTCGAGGCCGCATTCCTGGTCGGGCGAGGGCGGTCCTTCCGCACCCGCCACACCGAGGCGCTGATTTCACGCGGCGAACCGGCACTGCAGCTCTTTGCCCGTACCGAACAGCCCCCGCACCGGATCGGCTTTGAGTACCGCCGGGACGAGGCCTATACCGCGCGACTGGACGGCGAGGATGTGAGGAGCCTGGCTGAGCTGCCCGGCGCGTTTTTCGTCGAAGTGATCGACCCCGAAGTACACCGGCTGGTCGAGGGGGCGCCGGGCGAGCGCCGGCGCTGGCTGGATTGGGGAGTGTTCCACGTGGAACAGGGATTCCTCGATAGCTGGCTGCGCTTCAGCCGGGCGCTGCGGCAACGCAACGCCGCGCTGAAGCAGGGCCAGGATCCCGCCAGCTGGGAGGGGGAGGTGGCTCTTCACGGAGAGGAGGTCGCGCGCGGCCGCAGTCTCTGGTTTGAAACCGTAAAGCCCTACCTGAATGAGGCCATTCACCGCCTGGCCGGCCTCGATGTCGAGCTGACGTACTTTCGTGGCTGGGCAGCAGATCGTTCGCTGAGCGAATCGCTCCGGGATGGTCTGGAGCGTGATCGCAATCGGGGCAGCACGCTGGCTGGGCCGCAACGGGCAGATGTGCTGCTGCGGGTTGCGGGCAGGGCGGCACGGGAGTCGCTGTCCCGGGGGCAGCAAAAGCTGGTGGCGGCGGCCATGGTGCTGGCCCTTCTGCAGCGCCTGCGCGAGCAGCAGCCCACACCGCCCACGTTGTTGCTGGATGACCCGGCAGCCGAGCTGGACAGGCATCGCCTGAGCTTGCTGGTGGAGCTGGTGCAGCGGCTGGACTGCCAGCTCATCGTCACTTCGTTGGACTCAACCCTGGAGCTGTTCGGGGCGCCAGAGCGGGCGTTCCACGTGGAACGCGGGACGGTGCGTCCCGGCGCCTGAGCACAATGCAGGAGCTGGCTGACTGGCAGCCTTTCAGCAGCTATAATAATAAGGTGCAAACACCAGATAGCCCGACCAAGGCCGAAGACGCCTATACCTCCAGTCATATCAAGGTTTTGAAGGGTCTTGACGCGGTGCGCAAGCGCCCCGGCAGGTACATCGGCGACACCGATGATGGCACCGGGCTGCACCACATGGTGTTCGAGGTGGTCGACAACGCCATCGACGAGGCGCTGGCCGGTCACTGCAACCGCATCCAGGTGCTGATCCACGCCGATGAGTCCATCACCGTGCGCGACAACGGGCGTGGCATTCCGGTGGACATTCACCCGGAGGAGGGGCGCTCGGCGGCCGAGGTCATCATGACCGTGCTGCATGCCGGCGGAAAGTTCGACGACAGCTCCTACAAGGTTTCCGGCGGCCTGCACGGCGTCGGCGTGTCGGTGGTGAATGCACTTTCAGATGTGCTGAACCTCACCATCTACCGCGGCGGCAAGACCTACACCCAGGAATACCATCTGGGCGTGCCGGCGGCGCCGCTCACGCCCACCGGCGTTACCACCGAACGTGGCACCACAGTGCACTTCAGGCCCTCGTCGACCATCTTCACCAACATCGTGTTCGAGTACGAGATCCTGGCCAAGCGCCTGCGCGAACTCTCGTTCCTCAACTCCGGCGTGCGCATCGAGCTGGTCGATGAGCGTGAGGACAAGGCCGATGTGTTCCAGCACGAGGGAGGCCTCAAGGCCTTCGTGCAATATCTGAATCGCTCCCGCACCTCGATTCACCCCACGGTGATGCATTTCATCGCGCAGGATGGACCCATCGGGGTCGAGGTGGCGCTGCAGTGGAACGACTCGTACGGCGAGACGATGCTCTGCTACACCAACAACATTCCGCAGCGCGATGGCGGCACGCATCTGTCCGGCTTCCGCGCCGCGCTGACGCGCACGCTGAACGACTACATCGAGAAAGAGGCGAAGAAAGAGAAAGTCGCCACCAGCGGCGATGATGCGCGCGAGGGTCTCACCGCCATCCTGTCGGTGAAGTTGCCCGATCCGAAGTTCTCCTCACAGACCAAGGACAAACTGGTTTCTTCCGAGGTAAAGGGCCCGGTCGAGACGCGCGTGGCGCAGAAGCTGGCCGAGTTCCTGCTCGAGCGCCCGAACGAAGCAAAGAACATCGTCGGCAAGATCATCGACGCCGCGCGTGCCCGCGAAGCTGCGCGCAAGGCGCGCGAGATGACCCGCCGCAAGGGCGCGCTCGATATCGCAGGGCTTCCCGGCAAGCTGGCCGACTGCCAGGAAAAAGATCCGGCGCTGTCCGAGATCTTCATCGTCGAGGGCGACTCAGCCGGTGGCTCGGCCAAGCAGGGCAGGGACCGGCGCACCCAGGCCATCCTGCCGCTGAAGGGCAAGATCCTCAACGTGGAGCGCGCGCGATTCGACAAGATGATCGCCTCGCAGGAAGTGGGCACGCTGATCACGGCGCTGGGCTGCGGCATCGGGCGCGATGAGTTCAACATCGACAAGCTGCGCTATCACCGCATTATCATCATGAGCGTCGATGGCGACGACCACGTGTTCGTGCGCGACGGCGAGCAAGGTACGCGCATGGTGCGGGTCGGCCAGTTCATCGACCAGGCGTTCGTGCAGGCCGATCCTGCCGCCATCGAGCATTCCCGGGGCGAGGACAAGCTCACCGGCGCCCCGCTGGGTGAGGTGATGTGCTTCGGCGTCGACAGCCACGAGATCCGCTTCCGCCCGATCAAGAGCATCATCCGGCACCCCCTGCACGACAAGCTCTACAAGGTGCGAACTACGTACGGCCGCAATGTCCGCGTGACCTCCAGCCACAGCGTGTTCGTGCACGAGGAGGGCGCCATTCGCCTCAAGCGCGGCGACGAACTGAAAGTCGGTGACCGCATGGTGGCGCCGCGGCAGCTGCGGCTGCCCGAATCCGCGCCCACCCGCATTGACCTGCTGAGGGTGCTGCATCGCCAGCCGGCCGCGGCACAGCAGGTGTGGCTGCGCGGCAAGGCCGTCGAGGACTTCCGCAAGCATCGCGTGGAACAGCAGCACGCGACGCGTCCGGACATGGTCGAGCGCCGCGTGGCCATTCCGGCCGACGTGCGCAACGAGCTCGCCGGGCTGGGCGCCGATGCTGACGAGGTCATCACCAAGGTCGCCGTGGGCGAAAGCCGCCTGCACCGCACCTGGAACACCCAATACCGCGGCTCGGGCGCGAATCAGGTCAAGGACTACATCCGCCTGTCCGATCTCTCGACCGAAGAACTGGCGTTCTTCGATGATCGAGCCGACGTGGAGTTGACGCCGGAGCACTATGCCGATCAGCCGGTGCGCCGGTTCGTCGACATCAACGAGCAACTGATGGCTCTGCTGGGCTTCTACGTCGCGGAAGGGTCGTGCTCCGACCGCAATGGTGTGCGGCTGACCATCGGCAATGGAAATCGCCGTTTCGCCGACGAGATGGCGGGGCACCTGCAGGCCGTGTTCGGCGTTGCGCCCCAGCACTATGCCAATGCAAACCGCGCCGATGAACTCAAGCTCGTCAATCGCGTTGCCGCGCTGGCGTGGCAGCACGCCTTCGGTTTCGTGGGCGCCGATTCTCTGACCAAACGCATCCCCGACCTGGTGTTCAACGTTTCGCCTTCGCTGCGCGCGGCGTTCCTGCGCGGCTACCTGCTGGGCGATGGCACCGTGGCCGGCGGCCACGTTGCCTTCAGCACCAGCTCCTACGACCTGGCCAGCGGACTCATGTATCTGCTGTCCAGCTTCGGCGTCGTGGCCTCCCTCAGCGAGCATCAGCCCGACGGGGTCGTCCGCGAGATCCGCGGCGAGCCGTGTCAGACGAAGCACCGCTACTGGAGCATCACGCTGACCGCCCGCGAGGATCTGCGCCAGCTCGAGGCGGTCTGGCAGGACCACGCCGGTGCCGCGCAGCTGCGCCAGCACATTGCTGCCGGCGGCGCCGGCACGGGCAGGAACCGCCGCTTCGAGCGCCTGGACGGCGACCTGATGGCGCTGCCCATCACTTCGATCGAAGCGGTTGCGCCCAGCAACGGCGATGTCTATGACTTTTCGGTTGAGGGCGACGAGAACTTCGTGGCAGGCATGGGCGGATTGTGCTGTCACAACACCGACGCTGACGTTGACGGCAGCCACATCCGCACATTGCTGCTCACGTTCTTCTACCGGCAGCTGCCGCTGTTGATCGAGCGCGGCCACATCTATATCGCGCAGCCGCCGCTATACAAGGTGAAGCGTGGCAAGCACGAGATCTACGTCAAGGACGACACCGAGCTCAACCAGCTGCTGCTGAACAACGCCATCGACGAGGCGGCGCTGTATGTGAACGAGGGGGCGCCACCGCTGGCCGGCGCGGGCCTGGAGATGCTGGCGCGCCAGTACATGGAAGTGCAGGCCATCATCAAGCGCTGGAGCCGCCGCTATGACGCGGGCCTGCTCGAGCAGCTGATCTATCAACCGCCATTGTCGGCCGCCGACTTCGGCAGCACCGATGCGTTGGGCAAATGGGCCGCGGCGCTGGAGCACTCGCTCAACATCCTCAACGATGCCGCACGCCGGTTCCGCATTGAAGTGCAGCCGGGCATCGAGTCGGCCGAAGGCGAGGGCGGTCGTACCGCGCGCATCATCGTGCGGCGCACCGAGCACGGCACCGTACATGAGAAATCACTGCCGCCAGAGTTCTTCGCCTCCGCCGAGTATGGCCAGCTGGCCGCGCTGGGGCGCATCCTGCAGGGCATGATCGGCGAGGGCGCCCATGTGGTGAGCGGCTCGCAGCGCCGCGAGGTCGGTTCATTCAAGGAAGCCATCAACTGGCTGTTCGACCAGGCGCGCAAGGGCCAGAGCATGCAGCGTTACAAGGGCCTGGGCGAAATGAACCCCGAGCAGCTGTGGGACACCACCATCAACCCCGACACGCGTCGGCTGCTGCAGGTGAAGATCGAGGATGCCATCGCGGCCGATGACATCTTCAATACGCTGATGGGCGACCAGGTGGAGCCGCGCCGCGAGTTCATCGAGAAGAACGCGCTGTCGGTGGCAAACCTCGATATCTAGACCGCGCCTTCGCGCGCTTCACGCGCGGCTGTGAACATGGCGTAGCGGTCCCGCCCCTCGCCCTTGGCCTGATACAGCGCCGCATCGGCGTGCCGATACAGCAGGTCGAACCCGCCCTGCATGCCGTCGCTGATGGCAAAGCCCACCGACACGGTGAAGCGCGCGGCCCCTTCGTTCGAGCGCGCTTCGGTCAACAGGCGGTTGGCGATCTGTTCCGCGGTCCGCTGGTCACAGCCGCGCGCGAACACCAGGAATTCATCGCCACCCAGCCGAGCCGTGATGTCGCCCGGACGGACACTGCGCCGCAGCGCGTCGGCCAGCGCCCGCAGCACCGCGTCGCCGGCGTGGTGCCCGCGGTTGTCGTTGATGTACTTGAAGTTGTCGATGTCGACCAGCAGCACGGCGTGGGTGTTGGCATCAGGTGCTTCCCACAGCTCGGCCACCGCTGCGAGCGCACCGCGGCGATTGTGCAGACCGGTGAGCGGATCCTGCATGGAGCTGCGGAAATGGTGCCGCAGTTCGGCCTGCTGCGCGTACTGGCGCCAGGCGTACAGAAAGCCCAGCACCAGCGACAGCAGCAGCGTCACCGCGATGCTGGCGTACTCGATGTGGCGGAAGCGCCGATCCTCGCTCAGGTAATGATCCAGCGAGAAGTCCACGCCGATGAAGCCGCTGATCGCACCGGTGCGGTCGTGCAAGGGGGCATGGCCGCTGAGAAAGGTGCCGTAGTCGTCGCGCTGGAAACCCGGCGTGACATACACCTCGCCCAGGGCCAGCCGCGTCAACCAGTTGTCGCGGTATTCCTCGCGCTGCTCGAAGGGCTCCAGGTACGCCGAGGCCGTCAATCCGCGCTGCGCGGCGAAAGCCGCATCCTGCGCCGTATCGAGGATGAAGTAGGCGCGGTCGTCCTCCATGCCCATGGTGTAGAGGTAGTGGACCTCGGGCCAGGTGGCGTGCAGGCGCAGCAGCGGTGCGCGTGCGCGGGCCAGCGTGTCCTGGTCGGCCGCCCCGCCCAGCAGCTGGCGATGCAGATCGCCATCGACCTGGCTGGCGGCCAGACGCACCATCTGGTCCACATGCAGGCGCAGGACTTCAAGGCGCGCATCGCGCGCCACCAGCTGCGGCGTGAGCACCACCGCCAGCAGCAGCACCGCGATGGCGGCGGTGGCGACGAGCAGGGTGCGGAGGTGGAACCGGAGCGGGCGAAAGCGGCGCATGCGTCAGGGCGCGAATTCGATGGTGACGGACAGCAGCACCCAGCGCTTCAGCGGGTTCTCGAACTCGAAGGTCTTGGCGGTGTCGAGCGCGGCCAGGCCAAAGCCGGCGTCGTCGTCTGCTGCACCCACCACCTGGGCCTCGAGCACCCGGCCAGACTCGTTGAGCAGCAGGTCCACCACCACCGATGCGTCGAGCGCGCGCTGCCTGGCGGCGGCCGGATAGTGCTGCGCCGGAGAGTCGCCGCGCAGCAGCCGGAAGCCCTGCAGCTGCGCGCCGGCGATGCGCACAGCCTTGGCGTTCTCGATACGCTGCGCCGCAGCAGGCACTGCCGCCAGCAGGCTGGAGAGCATCAAGGTGCCAGGGGATCCGTCCATCGCGCCAGTATCACTCCACACTCTGCAGCCGGAAAGGAGGCGCCTGGCCGCCCTGGTCGGCGCCAGCGTAAAGCGTCAGGTGCGGGAACGGAATCTCGATGCCCTTGCGGTCGAAGGCAGCCTTGACCCGCCGCAGGTATTCGCGGCGCACGCTCCATTGCTCCAGTCCCGGCACCTTGAAGCGGCAACGCAGCACCACCGCCGAATCGCCCAGGCTCTCCACGCCTGCAATGTCCAGCGGCTCGAGAATGCGGTGCCTGAAGTTCGCGTCGTCCGCGAGTTCCGCGCCCACTTCGCGCATCACCTGCAACACCGCATCCACCTGCTCGCGATAGGCCACACCGACATCCATCACCGCATAGGCGAAACCGTGCGTACGGTTGGTGACGGTCGTTATCAATCCGTTGGAGACGTAGTGCACGTGGCCGCCGTAGTCGCGCAGCCGGACGTAGCGCAGCGTGATGTCCTCCACCAGGCCGGAAACACCGGCGATGGTCACCACATCGCCGGTGGACAACTGGTTTTCGAGCAGCAGGAACAGGCCGGTGAAATAGTCCTTCACCAGGTTCTGCGCGCCGAAGCCGATGGCCAGGCCCACCACGCCGGCCGCGCCAAGGATGGGCGCCACCGATATGCCCAGCTCGGAGAGCACCAGCACGCCAGCCACCAGCGTCACGAGCACCGACACGGCGTAGCGGAACACGCGCCCCAGCGTCTCGGCCCGCTTGACCTGCTCCGGCGCGGTCAACCCCAGGCTGATGCGCTTGCGGAACGTGCGGATCAGCCGCGACAGCAGCGCGGTGAGCACCCACGCGCCCACCAGGATGACGCAGATACGCAGCAGCGTGATGGAGGTCCGCCCCACCTCGCTGCCAAGAAAATCGCTGATGGCCTGCCAGTTCATGTCTCTCCCCTACGGCGTGGGCCGTTCATCTGCAGTGTGAATCGTCTTGTCCATGGCGGCGGGCGGGCGGTGCCGCTGGAACAACTCCAGCGCCAGGCGCGCCGCGGGACCGGCGGTCTCGCCCTTGACCAGCACCACATACAACGGCATGCGGCGGGTGCCGCCCACGGCCAGCGGCAGCGGCGAGAGACGCTGCGCCGCGATGTCATCGGCGACCAGGTGCGCGGGCAGCCAGGCATAGGCGAGGCCGGCGCGCACCGCCGCGTGCGAGGTCTCCAGCGCGGCTACCGTCCAGCGCTGCTGGGCGCCGAGCCAGCCCTCGTCGCGCGCCGCATGGCCGGAGTCGCGCACCACCATCTGCGTGTGCAGCGCCAGGTCATCCAGCGTGAGTGCGCGCTGCAGTGCATGCAGCGGATGCGCCGGCGCGGCCACTGCCAGCATGGTGACATCCATCAGCCAGTCGCCGAGAAAACCAGGCGGCACGCGTGTGGTGACCACCACATCGCCAGTGCCCTGCGCAATGGCATCCTCGGCGCCGGACAGCACGGCATCGGCGAGCGCGATCTGCGTGTGCGGACAGGCCACGCGCAGCTCGTCCAGGATGCCTAGCAGTCGCGGCTGTGGAAAGGTCGAGTCCACCACCAGCGACAGTGCCGCCTCCCAGCCCGAGTCGATGGACCGCGCCAGCGACTCCAG
>DATKBK010000177.1:0-6195 GCA_035514045.1 Steroidobacteraceae bacterium
CCGCATCTGCGTCATCCAGAGGTGCTGCGTTATTTCCTGGTCGCGAGCCACTACCGCGGACCGATCAACTACACGCTGGAGAACCTGACCCAGGCCGATGCCACGCTGTGCGGATTGTACAACGCGCTGCGCGGCGTGCCGGACGGTGAGCCGGGGCCGGATGCCCAGCAGTGGCGCGAGGAATTCCGCGCCGCGATGGATGATGACTTCAACACACCCAAGGCGCTGGCGGTGCTGGCCGGTCTTGCGCGTGCGATCAACGAGGCGAAGGCTGGCGGCTCCGGCACCTGCCTGATCCGTGCCGGCGAACTGGCGGCGGTGTTCCGCGAACTGGCGGCATTGCTGGGCATCTGCCGGCTCGATCCGGAGCAGTGGTTCCGGCTGGCCGTGCCGGGTCAGCAGGGACACAACGGTGGCCTGGACGACCAGTTCATCGATGCGGCCATCGCCGCGCGCCTGGCTGCGCGCAAGTCGCGCAATTTCAAGGAAGCCGATCGGCTGCGCGATGAGCTGTCCGCGGCGGGCGTGGTGCTGGAAGACAAGCCAGACGGCACCACTATGTGGCGTCGGGGGTGAGATGCGGCGCGCGAAAGTTGCCGCGCGGCGGGCAGGCGGATACTGTCCCCGAATGATGCCAAAACGCCTGCTTGCATTCGCGCTGCTGCCCGCTGCCATGTTGGCGCTGGCGCAGATTCCCACTGTGCAGCCGATCCTGCCCGAGTCACTGCGCTGGACCTCGCCGCCAACTCTGCCGGGCCTGAAGGGGGCCTGGGTACTGGGAGCCGAGAAGGAAGCTGGCACCTACGTGCAACGCGTGGTGCTGGCACAGGGTGCGCGCATTCCGCCACATACGCACCCGGACACGCGCTACTCGACCGTGCTGTCCGGCACGCTGTACGTAGCCTTCAGCGCCAAACCGGCGGATGCCGACTTCGTGGCGGTGCCCGCTGGTGGCTTGTACGTGGCGCCGGCAGGCCAGCCGCATACACTGTGGGCACGCGACGGCGAGGTGGTCTATCAGGAGGCCGGCAACGGGCCAACTGGCACGACGATGCTCAACTGATCGGTGAAATCCCCGCCACGTCCATTGGTGACGGGCGGATCTGCTAGTTGCGGGGTGGGGGCGTGAGTGGCTGTTCCACCGGGCGGCCGCCCGTCGAGGCCAGGCCCTCGCGGAACTGATATGCCTCCAACGTGTTCTGGATCAACATCGCGATGGTCATGGGCCCGACGCCGCCGGGCACCGGCGTGATCCACGCAGCACGTTCCTTCGCGGCTTCGAACTCCACGTCACCAACCACCTTGCCCGAGGGCAGGCGATTGATGCCGACATCGAGCACCACGGCGCCGGGCTTGATCCACTCGCCCTTGACGAACTCGGGCTTGCCGATGCCGGCGACGATCAGGTCGGCGCGTTTGATGTGGCCGATCAGATCCTTCGTCTGGCTGTGGCAGATGGTGACAGTGGCGCCTTTCATCAGCAATTCCAGCGCTGCAGGTCTGCCGACAATGTTCGACTGTCCCAGCACCACGGCGTCCATGCCTCTGGGATCAATGCCGGAATGCTCGAGCATCTTGATGCACCCGTAGGGCGTGCAGGGGCGCAGGCGGGGAGTGCGCTGGGCCAGCAGGCCGAGGTTCTCGGGGTTGAAGCCGTCCACATCCTTGCCGACGTCAATGGCGTCGATCACGGCCTTGCTGTCGATCTGCTTCGGCACCGGCAGCTGCACCAGGATGCCGTCCACGGCGGGGTCGGCATTGAGGGCGTGCACTACGGCCAGCACTTCCTCCTGGCTGGCGGTGACCGGCAGCACCTTCATGATCGAGAGCATCCCGGCCGCCTCGGTGGCCTGATGCTTGTTGCGCACGTAGATCTGCGAGGCGGGGTCTTCGCCGACGATCACCACCGCCAGGCCCGGTACGCGCCGGCCGGCGGCCTTCAGGGCCGTCACCCGCGTCTTGATGTCCTCGCGCAGCGTCAGCGCGATCGCCTTGCCGTCGATCAGTCGGGCGGTCATGCGCGCGTCTCCCAAGTCCGTCAGTCTCGAAAAAGGGCGCTAGGGTATCATCCACCTGTCGGGGCGTGGCGCAGTCTGGTAGCGCATCTGGTTTGGGACCAGAGGGTCGGAGGTTCAAATCCTCTCGCCCCGACCATTTTTTTCCGCGGGATCAGTCCCCGCCGAGGTTGCGTGATGGATGCCCTGACGCTGGCACGCGTGCAGTTCGCCGCAAACATCAGCTTCCACATTCTTTTTCCCGCGATCACCATCGCGCTGGCCTGGGTACTGCTCTATTTCAAGCTGCGCTTCGCGCGCTCCCGCGACGAGCGCTGGATGGATGCCTATCGGCTGTGGGTGAAGGTGTTCGCGCTCACCTTCGCGCTTGGCGTGGTCAGCGGCGTGACCATGAGCTTCCAGTTCGGCACCAACTGGCCCGGCTTCATGGAGACCGTCGGCAATGTGGCCGGTCCGCTGCTGGCCTATGAGGTGCTGACTGCGTTCTTCCTCGAGGCCACCTTTCTCGCCATCATGCTGTTCGGCATCGGCAAGGTGTCCGAGCGCGTGCACACCCTCGCCACGGTGCTGGTGGCGGTGGGCACCAGCATGTCCGCGTTCTGGATCCTGGTACTCAACTCGTGGATGCACACGCCGACCGGCTTCCAGATGATCGATGGCGTGGCGCATGCCACCGATTGGCTGGCGATCCTGTTCAATCCCTCAATGCCCTGGCGGCTGGCGCATGTGCTGATTGCCTCCGGCCTCACCGTGGCCTTCCTGATCGCAGGCATGTCGGCCTGGCGAATGCTGCGCGGCGATCGGCGCCCCGATGCGCAGGCCGCGCTGATGACCGGCGTGCGGCTGGCCGCGGTGCTGATTCCGCTGCAGATCGTGGTTGGGGATTACCACGGCCTCAACACGCTGGAGCACCAGCCGGCGAAGGTCGCCGCGATGGAAGGCGTGTGGGAGACCGATCGCGCCGTACCACTGCTGCTGTTTGCCTGGCCCGACGAGCAACAGCGCCGCAATCGCTTCGCGGTGGGCATCCCCGGCGGTGCCAGCCTGATCCTGCGCCATGACGTGCAGGGCGAGATCCAGGGGCTCAACGACTTTCCCGACGCGCATCCGCCGGTCAGGCCCGTGTTCTTCGGCTTTCGCGTCATGGTGGGCGTTGGTGTGCTGATGCTTGCGGCGTCGTGGCTGGGCGTGTGGCTGACGCGCGGCGGACGCGAAGCGCCGCGACGCTGGCTGCGTTTCATGGTGGCGATGACCTTCTCTGGCTGGGTGGCCACGCTGGCGGGGTGGTATGTGACCGAGATTGGTCGCCAGCCCTGGCTGGTACAGGGCGTACTGCCCACCGCTGCGGCGGCGACGCCGCGCGACATTCCCATCGCCGCCAGCCTCACGCTCTACCTGCTGCTGTACGCGGCGCTGATCGTGGCCTACATCAGTGTGCTGTACTACATGGCTGGCAAGGGGGCCAATCAGCCGCCGGACGAACGCGAGCCGCAGGGCGCGCGGGTGGGAGAGGCACATGGCGCCTGATCTTGCGACTCCAGCCGGCTACCTGCCGGTGATCTTCATGGCGCTGATGGGCGTGGCACTGTTCCTGTACGTGGTGCTCGATGGCTACGACCTGGGCGTGGGCATCCTGCTGCCCGGCGCCACCGACGCCGAGAAGGACATCATGGTGTCCTCCATCGGCCCCTTCTGGGATGCGAACGAGACCTGGCTGGTGCTTGGCATCGGCATCCTGCTGGTGGCCTTTCCGCTGGCCCATGGCGTCATCCTGTCGTCGCTGTACCTGCCCGTGGTGCTGATGCTGGTGGGCCTGATCCTGCGCGGCGTGGCCTTCGACTTCCGCGTCAAGGCGCGTGACGTGCACAAGCCGCTCTGGAACCAGTTGTTCTGGATCGGCTCGGTGGTGGCCGCCGGGGCGCAGGGTTTCATGCTGGGCGGATACATCACGGGCTTCGACACCTCGTTCGCCGCGCGCACTTTCGCGGTGCTCACCGCGCTGTGCGTGCCGGCCCTGTATGCGTTGCTCGGGGCGGGCTGGCTGCTGATCAAGACCACCGGCGAGCTGCAGCTGAAGGCCGTCTACTGGGCGCGACGCTTCTGGCGGGGAGCGTTGACCGGATTCGTCGCCGTGTCGGCCGCATCGCCGCTGGTGAGCGAGCGCATCTTCGAGAAGTGGTTCACGCTGCCGTTCGTGGTGCTGCTGGCGCCCCTGCCGCTGTCCACCCTGGCGCTGCTGTTGATCGCCGCGCGCTCACTGGGCCGGCTGCCGGTGCGACTGATGCAGGGCAATGAATACGGCGTATGGGTGCCATTTGCCTGCACCATCGGCGTGATCGTGGTGGGATTTTATGGCCTGACCTACAGCCTGTTCCCCTACCTGGTGGTGGACCGCATCACCATCTGGGACGCCGCCAGCGCGCCGGAGTCGCTGTTCATCATCCTGGCCGGCGCGCTGTTCGTGCTGCCCGCCATTCTCGGCTACACGATCTATGTCTACCGCGTGTTCCGCGGCAAGGCCCAGCCGCTGTCCTATGGTTGATCGCAAGGGCCGCGATTCGTATATACTCCCGCCCCCCGAAACTGCCGGCCTGAAGCCGGTGGCAAGGGACAGTGACCAAGCCCATGCGTGGCTCAAGTCGTACCGATTGCCCTACCATGGGAGCCTTCAATGGGCGCCCGTAGCTCAGTTGGATAGAGCACCGGCCTTCTAAGCCGGTGGTCGCAGGTTCGACTCCTGCCGGGCGCGCCAGGTTGCTTAGGTTACTGATGTGAACGATGGTGGACGTAGCTCAGCTGGTAGAGTCCCGGATTGTGATTCCGGCTGTCGCGGGTTCGAATCCCGTCGTCCACCCCAATTTTCAATGGGCCGTTAGCTCAGTTGGTAGAGCAGTTGACTCTTAATCAATTGGTCGTAGGTTCGACTCCTACACGGCCCACCATTTCCCACCTGTGCGAAAGTGGCGGAACTGGTAGACGCACTGGATTTAGGTTCCAGCGGGGCAACCCGTGAGAGTTCGAGTCTCTCCTTTCGCACCAGGTCTTTGATTCCCTTCGATTCCACACAGAGCAAGCCATGCAGTTCACCGTCCATACCACCCAGGGCCTCGAGCGCCGCATCGAAGTACAGGTGCCGCGTACGCGCGTGGCCGGCGAGGTCGAGCGCCGCCTGCGCGACCTGTCGCGCACCGCCAATGTGCGCGGCTTCCGCAAGGGCAAGGTGCCGATTGCAGTCATCAAGCAGCAGTTCGGCAGCCAGGTGCACAGCGATGCCATCTCGGAGCTGATCCGGCAGGGCTACAGCGACGCGGTCAGCAAGGAGAAGCTGCGTCCGGCAGGTGGTCCGCGCATCGAGCCGATCCAGATGGATCCGGCGGATGACCTGAAATTCGCTGCCGTGATCGAGGTGATGCCCGAGGTGGTGATCAACCCGGTGACGGACGTTGCCATCGAGCGCCCCACCTTCGGCATTACCGACGCCGATGTGGACGCGATGATCGACAGCATGCGCCACCAGCGCGCCACCTTCAGTGCGGTGGAGCGGGCCGCGGCCAGGGGCGATCGGGTGCTGGTCGATTTCGCCGGCCGCGTCGACGGCGCGGCATTTGAAGGCGGCACCGGCACCGGCATGCAGGTGGTGATCGGCGCCGGGCGCGCCATCGCTGACTTCGAGGCGGCCCTGATCGGCATGAGCGCGGGCGAGTCGAAGACGGCGCCAGTGAAGTTTCCCGACAACTATGGTGCGAAGGAACTGGCGGGCAAGCAGGCCGAGTTCGACCTCAGCGTCAAGACGGTTGAAGAAAAGGTGCTGCCGGCGGTCGATGATGATTTCGTCCGCGCCTTCGGCCTGGCCGATGCGGGCGTTGAAGGGCTGCGCAGCGAGGTGCGGGGCAGCATGGAGCGCGAGGCCACCGAGGCCGTGCGCAACCGCCTGCGCAACCAGGTATTCGAGGCCCTGCAGCGCGACAACCAGGTCGAGCTGCCAAAGGCGCTGGTCGAGGAGCAGATCCAGCAGCTGCAGCTGGATCTGCTGCAGCGCATGGGACGTCAGGACGCCAGCCAGCTGCCGCCGCGCGACCCCTTCGTCGAGCCGGCCCAGCGGCGCGTCAAGCTGGGCCTGCTGATCGGCGAGTTGATCCGCCGCGAGAGCATCCAGGTGGACCGTAACCGCGTGCAGGCA
>DATKBK010000178.1:0-2391 GCA_035514045.1 Steroidobacteraceae bacterium
GAGAGCGAGTTCGGCATCAAGGTGGCGGACGACGAAATGCTGCCCGACAACCTCGATACCCTGGCCTGCATCGACCGCTTCCTGGAGCGCAAGCTCGGCGTCGGTGCGTCAGCCTGACCATGGCCACATTGCCCGAACTCGACTACGCCCAGGAGGCAGACCGCATCTGCTTGGCTCTGCGCGACAGCCTGGGCCGCCTGCGGCGGCGTGGCTTCGTGGTGGCCCTGTCGGGCGGGATCGACAGCTCGGTCTGCGCGGCGCTGGCCGTGCGCGCGGCGGGCATCGACCGCGTGTATGGCCTGTTGCTGCCGGAGCGCGACTCGACCCTGGGCGATGGCTCGCTGGGAAGCCTGCTGGCCAGGCATCTGCGCATCGCCTTCGAGCTGCAGGACATTTCGCCAGTGCTGGAGGCCATAGGCTGCTATGCCTCGCAGCAGCAGGTGTTGCGGCGGATTTTGCCCGGCTTTGGCGATGGCTGGCGCTTCAAGCTGGCAATTGCATCGACCATGGGCGGGCGCGCCAGCATTACGCGGGTGGTGGCCGAAGATCCCGCCGGGCGGCGCCATGAAGCCCGCCTGCCGGCCGCCGATTACCAGCAGCTGGTGGCGGCGACCAACTTCAAGCAGCGCGTGCGCAAGTCGCTCGAGTATTACCACGCCGACCGTCTCAACTTTGCCGTGGTCGGAACCCCGAACCGGCTTGAGTACGACCAGGGCTTCTTCGTGAAGCTGGGCGATGGCGCGGCCGATGTGAAGCCGATTGCCCACCTGTACAAGTCGCAGGTCTACGCCATGGCCAGGTACCTGGGTCTGCCCGGGGACATCTGCGCCACGACCCCAACGACCGATACCTTCAGCCTGGCGCAGGGACAGGACGAGTTTTATTTCGGCCTGCCTTATCCACAGATGGATCTGGTGCTGTGGCACCTGAACAATGACCTTGGCGCGGCGGAACTGGCCGCCGAATTGGGGTGCGAAGTGGGCGTTGCCGAGGCGCATATGGCGGCGGCGCTGGCCAAGCGTCGTACCACAGCCTACCTGCACGCCGCCCCTGAGCTGGCAGCCGCCGTGCCGGGAATTCCGACAATGGCAGGGTAACGCGCATGGCCCGAACATCAATTGGCGGCATGGCGATGCGTGGGGTCATGGCCTGCGTGCCTGAAAAGGAACTTAGCAACGAGCGCGACTACCCATGGTTCGAACCCACGGAGATCCGCAAGATCACCGCGATGGCCGGGATCAAGTCCCGGCGCATGGCAGACCCCGACGTCTGCACTTCCGATCTCTGCGCGGCTGCCGGCAAGGCACTGCTGCAGCGGCTTGACTGGGATCCGCAGAGCGTGGATGCGCTGATACTGGTGACGCAGACACCAGATTATGTGATGCCGTCTTCCAGCTGCCTGATACAGCACCAGCTGGGCCTGTCGGAGTCATGTGCCGCCTTCGATGTCGGCCTGGGTTGCTCCGCGTATGTATACGGCGCCTGGCTGGCGCATACGCTGGTGGCCAGCGGTGGTTGCCGGCGCGTGCTGCTCATGACCGGCGAGACGCTCTCGAAGCTGGTGGATCCCAAGGATCGGACCACTGCGCTGCTGTTTGGCGATGCCGGCAGCGCCACGGCCTTCGAGGCAGTTGGGCCGGGGGAAGCAGAGCCTGCGCACTACGTGATGATGACCGACGGTGCCGGTGCCGGCGACCTGATTGTTCCGGGCGGCATGTTCCGCGAGCGGTTTCCTGAGGATCGGGCCCGGTACATGCTGCGCATGGATGGCATGCATGTCTTTGAGTTCACCCGCAACCGGGTGCCGCCGCTCATACAAGAACTGTTTTCCATGGCGGGCGCTGGCCCGGCTGACTACGACTATTTCATCTTTCACCAGGCCAACGAGTATCTGATCAAGTTCCTGGCGGGGAAGGCCGGCCTCAATCTGGCGCAGGTGCCGTTCTCGATCGGTCGATTCGGCAACACGGGCGCCGCTTCCCTGCCGCTGACGCTGGCGCTGGCCGGCGCCCCGCCGGGCATCGAGCGCGACTATCGCATCATGCTGCTGGGCTTCGGTGTGGGTCTGTCGTGGGGCGGTGTCTCGATGCGCGTACCGCGAGATTGTGTGCTCGAACATTTCGTGTACGGTGCGAGCGGCTAGTCGAAGATGGGACACATGGATACACAGAAGGCGCTGGAGTGGATCACTGACATCTTCGCCGTCAACGGCAGGGTGGTGACGCTGCAGGATTCCCGCGAGACCCTTCCCGAGTGGGATTCCCTCGGGTCGCTGTTGCTGCTGGCGAGGCTCGAGGAGGATCACCAGATCATCACCAGCGGCGATGACCTGGCGGCGATGACCACGGTGCGCGAAATCTGCGATCTGCTGGAACGGAACAATGCTTTTCC
>DATKBK010000179.1:0-5400 GCA_035514045.1 Steroidobacteraceae bacterium
CGTACGCCGCAATGGCGACGCCAGATGACAGACGGGCCGCGCTGCCCTTGAGAACTGCGCGGCCCGGTGGCTTGTCGGTTAGCGGCGCAGACCCAACCGCTCGACGACTTCCTGATATTTCTGCGGTTTGGTCGACTTCAGGTAATCGAGCAGCTTGCGGCGCTGGTTGACCATCTTCACCAGCCCGCGGCGGGAAGCGTGGTCGCGCTTGTGCGCAGTGAAGTGACCGCCGAGGCTGGTGATGCGCTCGGACAGCAGGGCGATCTGGACTTCAGGAGAGCCAGTGTCTTTCGGGTCGCGGCCGTATTGATCCTGGATGCCGCGTTTCTGGTCGGTCGATAGTGCCATCTGATGATTACGTTTTCTTTGGGCCTTTTGGAGAGCGCGGCATTCTAACCGTGCACCCTTGGGGTCTCAAGTCGGATTTGGGCCTAAATCGTTGAAAATACGGACCGGCTTGACCACCGCCGCGTCGGGCCCGATCTCCCCGATCCCCAGGAAGCGTGCGCCAGGGTCGTACAGGCGGACCAGGTCCCCCGGCAGCCCGGTCAGGCCATCGGGCCGCACCACCTGCCCCTGCCGCAGGCGCGCAGCGAGAACCTTCTCCAGTGTCACTGACGCCAACTGCGGCAATGCGGCATCAGCCCCCAGCAACGGTACGGATTCCGGCTGCGTCTCGACGGTCTCGAGCGCCACCAGGTGGCCCGGGGCGAAGGGCGCCACGACGGTCCGCCGCAGCGCAGTCAGGTGGGCGCAGCTGCCCATCGACTGGGCCAGGTCCTCGGCCAGCGTGCGGATGTAGGTCCCCTTGGAACAGCGAACCCGGCACCGGGCCTCATTCCCGGACACTCCCTGCAGCACCAGCGCATGAATGGTAACCGGCCGCGCTTCGCGCTCCACCACCAAACCCTGTCGTGCCAGCCGGTACAGGGGCTGGCCGTCGCGCTTGAGTGCCGAGTACATGGGCGGCACCTGGGCAATCGTGCCGAGATAGCGTGGGATGGCGACCTCTAGCGCCGCGGCGAGATCGGCGGGGACCGCGGCACGCTCCACCACCTCGCCTTCGGTGTCGCCGGTGGCAGTACGCTCACCAAACAGCGCCGTGAACTCGTATTCCTTGTCGCCCTCGAGCAGGAAGCCTGCGACCTTGGTCGCCTCACCCAGGCAGATCGGCAGCATGCCGGTGGCAAGCGGATCGAGGCTGCCGGTGTGGCCGGCCTTCTCGCGCCGGAACATGCGCCGCACGCGCTGTACGGCAGCGTTGGAACTCAGGCCACGTGGCTTGTCGAGCAGCAGTATTCCGTGGGGCACGGTACGGCGTCCTTGCCGTAAGGAATCAGTCGCGTGGCTTGGTGGCGGCGCCGATCAGCGCCGACAGTCGCGCGGCCCGATCGAAGGAGTCGTCCGCAACGAACTGGAGCCGGGGTGCATGTCGCAGGGCTGCGCGCCGACCCACCTCACCGCGCAGGAATCCGGCCGCGGCGGCCAGACCTTGCTGGATCTCCGGGCGGAACTCTGCGCCACCGAAGGGCACATAGAACACGCGCGCCACCGACAGGTCGGGTGCAAGGCTGACCTGCGTGACCGTCACCTGCCCGACGCGCGGGTCCTTCACTTCACGGGAAATCAGTTCTGCCAGCACACGTTGCACCTGCGCCTCCATGCGCACCAGTCGGGCATTGCCGGAAGACTTGGTTGCCATCCCGGTGTGTCAGATCGTGCGCGCCACTTCGACGCGCGAGAAGCACTCGATCTGGTCGCCCACACGCACGTCCTGGTAGTCCTTCACGCCGATGCCGCATTCGGTGCCCGCGCGAACTTCATTGACATCATCCTTGAAGCGCCGCAGGGACTCGAGCGCGCCCTCGAAGATCACCACGCTGTCGCGCAGCACCCGGATCGGGTTGTTGCGCTTGACCGTACCTTCCATGATGAGGCAGCCGGCCACCACGCCGAACTTGCTGGAGCGGAACACATCGCGCACCTGCGCCGTGCCAAGGATCTGCTCCTTGATCTCCGGCGAGAGCATCCCGCTCATCATCGCCTTGATGTCGTCAATGGCCTCGTAAATGATGCTGTAGTAACGCACCTGCAGGCCGGTTTCCTTCATGGCATCGCGCGCACTGGCGTCGGCGCGCACGTTGAAGCCAATGACCTGGGCCTTGGAAGCCGCCGCCAGCTGGATGTCCGAGGCGGTGATGCCACCGACATTCGCGCCCAATACCTTGACCGCCACCTCGTCGGTGGAGAGCTTCGACAATGCATCACGCAACGCCTCGGCGCTGCCCTGCACATCGGTCTTGACCAGCACCGGAATGACGCTGGTCTTGGCCTCTTCCATCTGCGTGAACACATCCTCGGCGGTGGCCGACATGCGGCCGGCAACGCGCACATCGCGATGACGGCTCTGCCGATGCTGCGCCACCTCGCGCGCCTTGCGGTCGCTCTCTACGACCAGCAGGTCATCCCCCGCATTGGGCGCGCCAGTGAGGCCGAGCACCACCACGGGCATCGACGGCAGGGCCTCCTTCACGGCCTTGCCGGTCTCATCGAACATGGCGCGCACGCGGCCGAACTGCTGGCCGGCAAGGATTGGATCGCCGAGGCACAGCGTGCCGCGCTTCACCAGCACCGTGGCCACAGCACCGCGGCCCTTTTCAACGCTGGACTCGATCACGATGCCGGAAGCCAGCCCTTCGCGGGGCGCCTTCAGCTCCAGCACTTCGGCCTGCAGCAGGATGGCCTCGAGCAGCTCATCGATGCCGGTGCCGGCCTTGGCCGACACATGGCGGAAGATGTCGCTGCCACCCCATTCTTCCGAAACCACCTCATGCTTGGTGAGCTCGGTACGCACGCGCTCCGGATCGGCATCCGGCTTGTCGATCTTGTTGACGGCCACGACAATCGGCACGCCAGCGGCCCTGGCATGCTGGATGGCCTCGATGGTCTGCGGCATCACGCCGTCGTCGGCGGCAACCACCAGCACCACCACGTCGGTGGCCTTCGCGCCGCGTGCCCGCATCGCGGTGAACGCGGCGTGGCCTGGCGTATCGAGAAAAGTGACCATGCCACGCGGCGTTTCCACGTGATAGGCACCAATGTGCTGGGTGATGCCGCCAGCTTCACCCGCAGCAACCTTGGTGCGGCGGATGTAGTCGAGCAGGGAAGTCTTGCCGTGATCGACGTGACCCATCACGGTGACCACCGGTGGACGAGGCAGTTCTTCGACCTGCTCGGTCGAGCCCTGGATGTCCTCTTCGATCTCGTTGTCCTTGACGATATGGGACTCGTGGCCCATTTCCTCGATCACCATCACCGCCGTGTCCTGGTCAAGTGATTGGTTGATGGTGGCCATCACGCCCAGACCCATCAGGGTCCTGATGACCTCGGTGGCCTTCACGGCCATGCGCTGGGCCAGCTCTGAAACGGTGACGGTCTCGCCAATTGCGACTTCGCGCCGTACCGGCGCTGTGGGCATCTCGAAACCGTGCTTCTGCTCGCCATCGGGCGTAACCGGACGGCCGCGCATGCGGTGCTTGGTCTTCTTCCTGAAGCGCGCGCCGGCATCGCCGGCCACATGCAGCTCCTGGCGGCCATAGCGTGTGCCGCCCGCCTCGGGCTTGCGGTGCTCGGGCTTGTGCTCAACCTTGGCCGGCTTGGTTTCGACCTTGGCGGCGGGCTCCTGCGGGCGCTGCGACTCTATGGGGCGGCGGGTCTTGTCGCGCTCGGTGTCTTCGCGCTCACGCAGCTCCACGGCACGCCGACTCTCCTCGACCTGGCGGGCGCGCTGCTGCTCTTCCTCGACGCGGCGGCGATTTTCCTCGTCCAGGCGCTGCTGTTCGCGGCGCTCGGTCTCGGCCTTCTCAGCTTCGACCTGCTGCAGCGCCTCGATCTCGCGCCGCTTCTGATCGACCTGCTCGTTGTGCGCGCGGTTCTGTTCTTCCAGCACGTCGCGCTTCACGTAGGTGCGCTTGACGCGTACCTCGACGTTCACGGTACGCGCACGCCCCTGGGGGCTCGCCAGTTTCAGCTCGCTCTGCGTCTTGCGCTTGAGCGTGATCTTGCGCGGCGACGCATCGTCGGTGACGCTGCCATGGCTGCGACGCAGGTGCGTGAGCAGTTCCATCTTCGCCTCGTCGCTGATCATGTCATCAGCGCCTGACACGGTGATGCCAGCCTGCTCCAGCTGCACCAGCAGCCGGTCAACGGGCACCTTCAGCACATCGGCGAATTGGGTAACGGTGACTTCAGCCATTCAAGAATCTCCCTTGCGGCCTACTTCCCCGCCTCGAACCACATCTCGCGGGCCTTCATGATCAGGGCCCCGGCCTCGACCTGGTCCAGCCCTTCGATCTCCGCCAGCTCATCCAGCGACTGCTCGGCCAGCTGCTCGCGGGTCCGCACCCCGAGCTGGGCCAGCTTCAGGGCCAGGTCCGGGCTCATGCCCGACAGCTGCAGCAGATCGTCGGCGGGCATCTGGCTCTCCATGCTCTCCTCGCTGGCGATGGCCTGCGTGAGCAGCACGTCGCGGGCGCGGTTGCGCAACTCCTTGACCAGATCCTCGTCGAAGGCCTCGATGGAGGCCAGCTCCGACACCGGAACGTAGGCCAGCTCCTCGATGCTCGAGAAGCCTTCCTGGGCCAGGATCGCGGCCACGTCCTCATCGACGTCGAGCTGCTTCATGAAATTCTGCACTACCTTCTTCGACTCGGTCTCGCTCTTGGTCTCGGCGTCAGACTCGGTCATCACGTTCAGTTCCCAGCCCGTGAGCTGGCTGGCGAGGCGGATGTTCTGGCCGCCGCGGCCGATGGCCTGCGAGAGTTTGTCCTCGGCCACCGCGATATCCATGCTGTGCGAGTCTTCGTCTACCACGATGGACTGCACCTCGGCCGGCGACATGGCGTTGATCACGAACTGCGCCGGGTTCTCATCCCAGGGGATGATGTCCACGCGCTCGCCCGCGATCTCGTTCGACACTGCCTGCACCCGCGAACCGCGCATGCCCACGCAGGCGCCCACCGGATCGATGCGCGGCTCGTGGCTGCGCACGGCGATCTTGGCGCGCACGCCTGGATCGCGCGCGGCACCCAGGATCTCGATCGTGCCCTGGCCTACCTCCGGCACCTCGAGCTTGAACAGCTCGATCAGGAACTCCGGCGCGGTGCGTGACATGAACAGCTGCGGACCGCGCTGCTCGGAGCGCACCTCCTTCAGCCAGGCCTTCACCCGGTCCTGCGTCTTCAGCGCCTCGCGCGGAATCAGGTCGGTGCGGGGAATGAAGGCTTCGGCATTGCTGCCCAGGTCGACGAACACGCCATTGCGGTCCACCCGCTTGACCACGCCGGACACCAGCGTATTGACCCGGTCCTGGAACTGGTCCACGACCTGGGCGCGCGGGGG
>DATKBK010000180.1:0-3665 GCA_035514045.1 Steroidobacteraceae bacterium
CATGTTGCCCTCGCCGTCCGGCAGCGACTGCAGCTTGGCCACGAACTTCGCGAACTCCCCGGTGTTCCAGGCCTGCACCTTGGCCAGGTTCGCGAGCTTGTTCGCATTGTTGGCGTGATGCGAGAGCGGATGGAAGGCATCGGGGATATTGATGAAGTTGTAGGGCTGGTTGCTGACCTCGGCGGCCATCATGAAGCTGACCACGCGCGTCAGGTTCGCCTGCCAGGCCAGCGCGATGAGGTCGAACATCACGCGCATGTGCTCATCGAAGCGCGACGGGATGCCCGCCGGCGCATCCGGCAGCTGCACCGTCGACAGGTCGCGCCCCTCCAGCTGCTGCACGCGACGCTCCAGTTCACGCACGGTCGACAGGTAGTCGTCGAGTGCCACCTGATCGCGCACACCCAGGCTTCGGCGCAGATCGCCGGCCTCGCGCGAGACCAGATCGAGGATGCTGCGGCTCTCGCGCGCCAGCTGCACGCGTTCATCGGCCGTGTCGCCCGCGCCGAACAACTGCTGGAACAGCTTGCGCGGATTGTGCTCCATGGGCAGCGGCGTGGAAGGATCGCGGAACGAGATGGTCTTGCCGTAGCTGCAGCCGTAGTTGCGGTCGCAGGAACCCTCGCCGCCGCGCTCTTCGGTACCGACTTCAAGCGACGGCAGGGGGGTATCCTGGCCGATGTGCTTGGCGGCGATCTGGTCGATGGTAACGCCGCCATAGGGGTCGTGGCTGATGCGCGGCGGCACGCAGGAAAGCCAGGTGCCCGGCGTGATGGCATGCACCGGTGCTGCGATCGCCGACTTGTTCTCCAGGCCGCTGATCACGGTCAGCTGCTTCTGGAAAGGCTTCAGCGGCGCAAGGATGGGGGGCAGGTCGAAGTCCGGGCCTTCCTGCTGCGGCGTCCACTGGTTCATCACCGCGCCGTGCGGGAAGTACACGAAGGCCATGCGCAGCTTGGGCGCCGCGACGGTGTTGGCCAGCGCAGTGGCTGCCGGGATCATGGCATCTAGCAGCGGCAGCGATACGGCATAGCCTCCCCCTTTGAGCACCGTACGGCGGGACAGATGTCTTTTCGTGATGAACATGGCCTTCACCTCGCTTGGGCCGTGACTGATGCCGGCTTGTCTTCGGGCACCCGGTCGTACTGAAACGCATCGCTGGCAACGATTCCCTGCACCAGCGCCGAGAAACGATAATCGTCCTTCGCCGCGTCGCGCACCAGCTTGCGCAGCATCGGCATGTCGAAGTATTGCACCGGTCGGCCCAGCGCGTAGACCAGAAGATTCTCCGCCAGGGTGTGCACGAACAGGTCGGGACGGCCCGTGAGGTAGGTGCGCAGTGCGGCCACGCCGTTCACGCCGGTGCCGTCGGCCAGTTTGCCGCTGGCATCAATGGGCTGGCCGGCGTCGATATCCTTCACCCGCCACTGTCCGATCGCATTGTAGTTCTCCAGCGACATGCCCACCGGATCGATGACGTCATGGCATGCGGCGCAACCCTTCACGGAGCGATGCTGTTCGAGTCGCGCCCGGACGGTCAGCTGCTCGCCTCCCTCCTCGCTCTCCGGGAATTGCTCCACTCCCGGCGGGGGCGCTGCCGGCGGCGTTCCCATCAGGTGCTCCAGCACCCAGGCGCCGCGCACCACGGGCGAGGTGCGGTTGGCGTAAGACGTGGCCATCAGGATGGCCCCCTTGCCGAACAGGCCGCGGCGGTAATCCTCGCTCGGCGTCACCTTGCGGAACGTGCCACCGCGCACCCCCGGAATCCCGTAGTGGATCGCCAGGCGCTCGTTGATGAAGGTCCAGTCAGCGGTCAACAGGTCGTTGACGCTGCGCTCTTCCCCGAACACGCTCTCGATGAACTGGAACAGCTCTTCCTTGAACGCCGGAATGAGGTCGGGGGTGAAGTCCGGAAACAGCAGGACGTCGGTGTTGACGATGTCCAGGCCGTCGACATTGAGCCAGCGCGCCGCAAACCCGCGCATCATGGTGCGGCTGCGCGGATCACGCAGCATCCGCCGCACCTCGGACTCAAGCACCGCCTTGTTCTTCAGGCGTCCAGCGGCAGCGATGTCGATCAACTGCTCGTCCGGCGGCCCGCCCCACAGGAAGAACGACAGTCGCGAGGCAAGGTCGAGGTCCTGGATCCGATAGGTCTCGCCCGGCTTCACGCCGGCCGGCGGCGTGTGCGCGCGGTACAGGAAGCGCGGGCTGGACAGGATGGCCATGACGCCCTTCTGGATGCCGTCATCGAACGTGCCCGCCTCGCGTCCTTGCTGATAGAAGCTCATCGCGCCGGCAATGTCCGCGTCGTCCACCGGACGGCGGAAGGCGCCCTTGGCAAAGGCGGCAAGGATCTGTTTCGCGCAAGGCGTTTCTTCTGCCGCAGTGGCGGGCTGGCACACGAACAGCTTGCGGCGGCTGGGCGTGTCGCTGACCCCGGACTTGCTCAGCGGCCCCTTGATCTCCACATTGCTGAGCCGATACCCGTCGGAAAAGGCCGCGCCGCTGTGGTTCTGCGCCATGCCGCTGACGGGGTTGAAGGCGTGCAGGATGTCGAGGTGTTCGGCTGCGGTCTTCTGCTTGAACGTGACGCCGACGCGGTGGGTGCCCGCCGTGGCCTTGAAACGGATGCTCTTGAAGCGATCGTCGATGGCGGCGATACCTACCGCCTGCTTCTGGTCGATGGCCTCGAGATCCTCTTCGCCGCCCACATTGGCCTGGAAGACCCGGTGGCCATCAACAGTGACGATCAGCGTGCGCTGGTCCGCCACGCCCCAGACATAGCCGCCGCCAACCAGGCCGCTGATGGTGATTTCGTACTCGCCATCGACCGGGAAATCATGGTCGATGTACAGGCCGCCACGGGTGCCAAGTGGCAGGCCTTCGTGATTCAGATACTGCTGGGCCGCGAGGCTGCCCGGATAGACCCGGCCGGTCAGGCGTGCCCGTGGATTGCCGACTGCCAGCACGCTGACTTCACGGGCTGCCGTCAGGTACTGCTCCAGGAACGAAGGGGTGACCTTCAGCACCTCGGCGACATTGTCGAAACCGTGGGAGAGGTCGTCGCGTGGCAGCAGCGCCTCGCCATCCACTTCAATATCCAGCAGCTCGCGGATTGCATTGCTGTATTCGCGGCGGTTCAGCCGGTGCAGCATCACCGTTCCGGGATTCACATCGGCAGCGGCGACTTTGTCCATCGTGGCGGCCACGCTGCGGATGAACGTGAAGCGCTCGGCTGACGAGGGTTGAGGCTCACTCGATGGCGGCATGAGGGCACCGCGCAATTTGCGGCCGATCTCCTCCCAGACCTCGCCGTCGGCCGCGGCGTTGCTGGTATCCAGCACATCCATTGCCAGCCCGCCCGCCCAGTCGGTGGCGTTGTGGCAGCTGCTGCAATACTTTTCGAGGAAGGCGGCGTCGCGGTCCTGTATGGCCACGGGCACATGTCCCGCAGGGGCCGCAGCAGCGGCAAGCAACGGCGCGGCCAGCAGCGCCGCCAGCACGCATGGCGCGGTCGGCGGCCGGATTGGCCCGTGTTGCCTGCGGTGCATCTCAACCTTCAATTCGCTTCCCCCGCCCCCGGCCGCGTCGGTCGGGAATCCGTTTGGTGCGATGCAGCAATGAAACGCTGCGCCCTACCCCTGTTAAGACAGTCGAGTGTA
>DATKBK010000181.1:0-5199 GCA_035514045.1 Steroidobacteraceae bacterium
AAACCGGCGAGATGATCGCCTATGGCTACCAGGCCAAGGGCGACCTGACCGATGACGTGGCCGCGTACATCATCGGCAAGAATGGGCGCGTGCAGCACGAGGTGTGGTTCAAGTCGCCCTACGTCGGCGTCATGCATGACATAGCCATCACCAAGAAGTACATCGTGTTGCCGGTGGTGGCGCGCACCACCAGCGAAGCGCGCCTGCAGAAAGGCGAACCGATGTGGGAATGGAACGGCGACCTGGCGACCATGGTCGCGGTGCTGCCGCGCGACGGTGAGGCGCGTGATATCCGCTGGTTCAAGGGCCCGGCGCGCAACACGCTGCACTTCCTCAATGCGGTGGATCTGCCCGACGGGCGCATCGCGATGGACCTGCCCACCTCCAGCGGCGAGCGCGATCCCTCGCAGATCCGCCGCTGGACGTTCGACCTGCGCTCGCGCACGAAGGACACTTTCGATGAAGAGGTGATCTCCACCGCCAATGGCGTGCTGGCGCGCATGGATGATCGCCACCTGGGTCAGGATTATCGCTACTGCTATGTGGGCAACCGCGATCCGGCGCTGCCCTTCGACACTGCGAAGGGCGGCAACATGGGCGGCCGGGCGACCAACCAGTACCTGCGCGTGGACGTGAAGAACCCCACGGCTGAACCGGGCAAGTACTTTGTGGGCCAGGTGCAGAGCCTGCAGGAATGCTGCTTCGTGCCGCGCAAGGGCAGCCGGGGCGAGGGCGACGGCTACCTGATGGGCATCGCCAGCAACTACGAGAGCCTGTCCAGCGACCTGGTGATTGTCGATGCGCAACGCCTGGAGGAGGGCGCCATTGCCACCGTGAAGCTGCCATTCCGGCTGCGTGGTGGCACCCATGCCAACTGGTACCCGGCCGCCGACCTGCCGCCATTCAAGGCCTGAAGGCGCAGGAGCACCCTATGTCACTCAGCATCGCGCCGCTGGATCGTCGGGCCTTCATGTGCCGCGTGGTGTGGACGGCCGGAAGCGCTGTCACTGCCGCCCTGCTGCCCGTATCGCTGCTGGAGGCTGGCGAAGTGTGCGCCGCCGTGGCGACGCCGCAGTACCCTGATCCCTGCGGGGACTGGACCGTGGACGACATGTGCAGCGCCTATCCGCCCTATGCCTACGACATCCGTCCCGGCACGCTGCGGCATGCCCCGTTGACCGCGCAGGTGGCCGCAGCCGACCAGGCATGGGTCGCCTGATGCGCATGCGGACCATGGTGCTTGCGGCGCTGCTGCTGGCCGCTGGCTGTGCCGCGTCGCAGGGTGGACCCGGCGATGAGCAGCGCGAGCGTCTGGCGCGCCTGGCCGCCGAAGTGCAGGCCGCCGAGGATGTGAGCGCGATCAAGCGCCTGCAGCGCACCTACGGCTACTTTCTCGACAAGGGCCTGTGGACCGACCTGGCCGAGTACTTCACCGATGATGCAGTGGCCAACTATCCAGCCGGCGTGTTCATCGGCAAGGAGAGTATCCGCACGCATCTGTACCGCAACGTCGGCAATGTGCCGATGGGGCAGGTGGGACTGGGCGAGGGACGCCTCTACAACCACATGAGCATCCAGCCGGTGATCCATCTGGATCCAGGCGGGGGCAGCGCCAAGGGCCGCTGGCGCGCGCTGGCGATGTTCGGTTCGTTCGGCGGCCGCGCGACCTGGGCCGAAGGCGTGTACGAAATGCAGTACCGCAAGGACGACGGAGTCTGGAAGATCGCGAAGCTTGACTATCACGCCGGTTTTGGCGCTGCCTATGACACGGGCTGGGTTGCCCCTGAGCAGGCACCGGCTGCGGCGGGTACCACGCCGGCGCCGCGTCCGCCCCGTCAGTTGGCCCATCCCCCTGACCGCCCGCGCGAGATGGCCTGCGAGGGATTCCCCGCTGCCTGCCTTGCGCCTTTCCACTACCAGAACCCCGCCACGCCGACCGGCGGCCGGGTGTGGGACGAACTGACACCGGCGTATGCCGCCGCGCAGTTCAGCGACGTGAACCAGCTCGCGCGCCGTGCTGAGCGGTTGCACGACGAGCAGCAGATCGAGAACCTGCAGCGCATTTACGGCTACTACCTCGACCGCGCCCAGTGGGACCAGGTGGCGGACCTGTTTGCCGAGGGTGGCGCCATCGAGTTCGCGCAGCAGGGTGTCTATACCGGCAGGCGCCGCATCCGGGAGTTCCTGGGCAGCCTCGGGCCGCATGGCCTGAAGGCCGGCTGGCTCAACGATCACCTGCAGCTGCAGCCGGTGGTCACTGTCATCGAGGATCCGCGATCGGGACTGGTGACGGCGCGCGTGCGCAGCCGTGAACTGGGCATGACGGGGCATGTGGGAGGCAAGGGCCAGTGGAGCGAAGGGATCTACGAGAACTGGCTGATCCGGGAAAACGGTGTCTGGAAGTTCTCGCTGGTGCAGTTCTTCCCGACGTTCATCACCGACTACGACGCGGGCTGGGCGGAGGATGCGCAGCCGGCGCCCGGGTTGCTCGCGTCCCTGCCGCCGGACGGCCCGCCGACCCAGCGCTACGAGATCTTCCCGAAGGCGCATGTGCCGCCTTTCCACTACGTGAATCCGGTCAGCCGGCAGCTGGTGACATACCCGGCCAACGCCGCTGCGACGACCACTGTGGTGGCTCCGCCGAGCATGCCCTGGATCATGCCGCGGGCAGAATCCGTGCGTGATCCGGCCGCGACGCTGGCGGAAGCCGAGCGCCTGGTCGCACGCGTGAAGGACTATCACGAGATCGAGAATCTCGGCAGCGCCTACGGCTACTATCTCGACAAGAACCTGTTCAATCCCCTGGCGGACCTGTTTGCGCGCGACGGCTCCATCGAGCTGGCCCAGCGCGGCGTGTACCGCGGCAACAACGTGCGTGAATTCCTGCTCAAGGTATTCGGCCGCGCCGGCGACGGACCGGTGGCGGGGCGGCTTGGCAATCACATCCAGGTGCAGCCAGTGATCCACGTCGCGCCTGACGGCCGGACCGCCAGCGTGCGCTCACGCATGTTGCAGCAGATGAGTTCCGGCAGCCGCGCATCGATGGGCGGGGCGATCTACGCCAACGAGATCGTCAATGAAGATGGCGTCTGGAAGTTCAGCAAGGTGCACGCCTACAACACTTTCAGCGCCGGCTATGACGGCGGCTGGGCGCGCGCCGCAAGCCGCGGCATGCCGGGGCCGTCGGCGGACGTGGTGCCCGACGCCCCGCCGAGCACGACCGTTTCCATGCTGCCCATCGTCTACGACATTCCCTATCACTACGCCAACCCGGTGAGCGGACGTCGCGAGGTGCCGCCTTTGCCGCCGATGACCGAACAGCTCGCACAATTCCCGGCCGCAACACCGGCGCCTCCGCGGGCACCGCCGGGCATGCCGCCGGAAGTGGCTGCCGCATTGCGCGAAATCGGCGCGCGCATAGAGGGCGCGCGCACGGCAGCGCTGTATGCGCCGCTCCACGCGGCGCTGAAGCATGACGCCGTGGAAGTGCGCAAGGACCAGGCCTACGGCCCGCACCAGCGCCATCGCGCCGACGTGTTTCTGCCGAAGACGCGGGCCGAAGGGCGGGCGCTGGTGGTGTTCGTCCACGGCGGCGGGTTTTCGCGCGGCGCCAAGAGTACGGCCGGCCAGTTTTATTACGATAACATCGGCTACTGGGCGGCGGAGAACGGGCTCATTGGCGTGACCCTGAACTACCGGCTGGCGCCGGAATTCCAGTACCCCGCCGGCGCCGAGGACCTGGCGCGTGCCGTTGCCTGGTTGCGCGAACAGGCGCGCGCATGGGGTGCCGATCCGGCGCGCATCTTCCTCTGGGGGCATTCAGCGGGCGGTGCGCATGTGGCTGACTACCTGGTGCGCACGCCGCAAACCGCGGTGGCCGGCGCCATCCTGACCTCGGGCATCTTCGATCTGGGCAATACCGTGTCGGTGTGGAAGGACTACTACGGCGAGGACGTGGCGCGTTATCCGGAGCGCTCATCGCTGGCGCGCCTGATCCAGGTCCCCCTGCCACTGCTGGTCAACTGGGCGGAGCTTGATCCCCCCGATTTCATTCCCGACACCGAGAAGCTGATCGCCGGCCGCAACGCGGCAGGTAAGCCGCTGGTCAGTCTTCGGTTGCCGAACCATTCGCATCTTTCCGAAGCCTATGCAGTTGGTACAGCGGACCAGTCGCTGACCGGTACAATCCTGAAATTCATAGAGGCGCCACCCAAATGAAAATCCGCAACCTGATGTTCGTATTCCTGGCTGCCGGCATGGCAGCGATTGCCGCGCAGGCAGCTGCACCTGCGGCCGCACCCGCACCCGGGGCTGCACCGGCGGCAGCCCGGCCTCCTGGTGGAACGCCATCGCGCGGCGAAGATACGCTCGCGCAGGCGCATGATGGCTACTTCGGTGCACTCGCGCCGGAGAATCTGAATAAGCCGCGCCCCAAGCCTCCCTTTGACATGACGGGCACCTGGTTCGTCAACCTGCGCGATGGTGCGAGTTTCCGTTTCGGTCCGCCTTATCCGGAGTTCTACGAGCCGGGCCAGACCGCGCTGAAGGAAGCCGCCGAGGCGCGCGCGAAGAACGAGCCCTATCGCGACTCCATCGGCAAGTGCTACCCGGCCGGCATGCCGATGATCATGACGCGCGTGCATCCGACCAGCATCGTCCAGCTGCCCACAATCGCCTACATGCTGTTTGGCTTCACCAACAGCATGCGTTTCATCTACCTGGACGGGCGCACGCACAGCGACCCGGACATCGTGGTCTACACCTACAACGGCGAGTCCATCGGGAAGTGGGAGAATGATGCCCTGGTGGTGCACACCAAGTACCTGGAGCCCAATGAGCACTACATCGATTCCGGCATTCCCATCAGTGACCAGTTCGAGATCGTCGAGCGAATCACGATGGAATCCGACGGCATGCTGCGCATCGACTACACCATGACTGACCCGAAAATGTGGAAGGGCGAGTGGAAGAACACCAAACGCTTCATCCGCAAGGACTACAGCGACATTCCCGAATCCGAGTGCCTGCCCAACCTCAACGAGAATCTGCCCAGCACTGCAGCTGGGCAACGGGCCATCGAGGAGCGCGGCACGGCGCAGTAACCCGCGCGCGCCTGCCGGCCCGGTGCCTTACCGGGCGGCGGGCGGCGTCGGAGAGGCTTCGCCCTGGCCTTGGGCGGGGCCATCGAGCATCGTACCG
>DATKBK010000182.1:0-6113 GCA_035514045.1 Steroidobacteraceae bacterium
ATTGATGCTCATCAGTGCGTGGGCGATGTCGGCATCGAGGCGGTCGAACACCGGTTCGCCCAGGCCCACAGGCACCCCGCGCGCCAGCACCGTAATCTTCGCGCCCACCGAGTCGCCCTCGCCACGCAGCTTCCAGATGAAGTCTTCCAGCTCCTTGATCCGCGACGGGTCAGGGCAGAAGAACGGGTTGTCGTAGGCCGCGTCTGGATCGAGCGGCTGGATCTGCAGGTCGCCGATCTGGCTGAGGTAGCCCTGGATGCGAACGCCGAGGCTGGTGGCCAGATACTTGCGCGCGATGGCGCCAGCGGCAACGCGCATCACCGTCTCGCGCGCCGAGGAACGGCCACCGCCACGGTAGTCGCGCCGGCCGTACTTCTGCTGGTAGGTGTAGTCAGCGTGACCGGGGCGGAACCGGTCCTTGATCTTCTCGTAGTCGCGCGAGCGCTGGTCGGTGTTCTCGATCAGCAGACCGATGGGTGTGCCGGTGGTCACGCCCTCGAATACGCCGGACAGGATGCGCACCTGGTCCGGTTCCTTGCGCTGGCTGGTGAACTGCGAGGTACCACTGCGACGGCGCTCGATGTCGGCCATCAGCTCCGCTTCGGTGATCGGCAGTCCCGGCGGACAGCCATCGACGATCGCGCCCAGCGCCGGCCCGTGGCTTTCGCCAAAGGTGCTGACCACGAACGACTTGCCGAAGCTGTTACCCGACACCGCCAGACTCCAATGCACCGTGCAACTGCGCCGCAGTCAGCAGGAACACCCCGCCACCGCCGCGCTCGAACGACAACCACACGAAGGGCACTCGCGGGAACGCGTGGCGCACGCGCTCTTCGGTATTGCCCACTTCAACGACCAGCACGCCCTCGTCGGTCAGGTGGCGGGCGGCACCGTGCAGCAGCACGCGCACCGCATCCATGCCATCGCGTCCCGAGTGCAGTGCCAGCGACGGCTCGTGCCCGTACTCCGGCGGCAGGGCGTTGAATTCCGCCGTACCTACATAGGGCGGATTGCTGACGATGATATCGTAGCGGCGCCCCGCCAGTCCGCCAAAAAAGTCCGCCTGCACCAGCCGCACCCGGCGGGTGAGGCCCAGGGCGGCGCGGTTGATGCGGGCCACTTCCAGCGCGTCCCGGTCGATGTCCACCGCGTCGACCCGGGCGGCGGGAAAATACACCGCGCAGGCCAGCCCGATGCAGCCGGAGCCCGTGCCCAGATCAGCAATGCGGCGTACCGCATCGGCTTGCACCCAGGGCGCGAAATGGCTCTCGATCAGTTCGGCGACGGGCGAGCGCGGCACCAGCACACGCTGGTCGACATGGAATGGCAGGCCCGCCCACCAGCAGCGCTGCGTGAGATAGACCGCCGGAATGCGCTCACGGATGCGCCGCTGCAGCAACACCGCGAAGCGTTGCGCCACGCGCGCCGGCACTGGCCGCACCAGGTCGCGTGACGCCAGCGGTCGCTTCAGCCCCTTGGCATGGGCGAGCAGCGCGGCGGCATCATCCACCGGCTGCTCAGTGCCATGGCCGTAGGCAAGCCGCGCCCGCCGCAGGCGCGCGGTGCCGAGCCGCAGCAGGTCAGCGCCGGTGCGCGTCGCGGCATCCGGCGCGTGACGTCGCGTGTGGGATAATCGGCTCATGGCAAAACGTCGTACCGCACTCTATCTGTTGCCGCTGATTCTGGCCGCGGCGGCGGCAGGCTACATGGTTTCGCGCCAGCTTGCTGCCGGGCCGCCGGTACTGGTGAGCGGCACTGCGCTGCCGACACCGCGCGTCCTGCCCGCGTTCAGCCTCACTGATCAGGACGGCGCCGTATTCGACAATGCCCGGCTGGCCGGGCAACCCGCGATCATGTTCTTTGGCTTCACGCATTGTCCGGATGTGTGCCCGACCACACTGGCGCTGATGACGCAGCTGGTACGCGAGCCAACCCTGGCCGGGCTGCGGCCGGTGTTCGTGACGGTCGACCCGGCGCGCGACGATGCGCGCTCGCTCAAGCAGTATGTGAACGCCTTCGGCAACGCGTTCAGTGGCCTGCGCGGCGAAGAGGCGCAGCTGGCGCCGCTGCTGGGCGCGCTGGGCGTTGCGCATGCCATCCTGCCACTGCCCGGCGGCGGTTACACCGTCGATCACTCGGCCGCGATCTACTATCTCAATGATCGCGGCCAGTGGAGCGCGGCGTTCACGCCGCCGTTCCAGCTCGCCGACCTGCGCCAGGACCTGGCCAGGCTGGTCGATGGCGGCTACTGAAGTGGCATGATGTCCACCCTCAATATCCTGCTGCAGTTCGTGCTGCCGCAGCATGCCCTGTCACGTCTGGTGGGCTGGCTTACCCGCATCCGCTGGCGGCCATTCAAGAACGCCTTCACCGCGCTGTTCGTGGCTGGCTTCAAGCCTGACCTGACCGATGCGGCGGTGCCCGACCCTTACGCCTATCCGCATTTCAATGCCTTCTTCACCCGCGCACTCAAGGCCGACGCGCGACCGCTGGCCGGCGACCTGCGCACGCTGGTCAGCCCGGTGGACGGCACGATGAGCCAGAGCGGGCGACTGGATGGCAACCGGCTGCTGCAGGCCAAGGGGCGGCTTTACACCCTGCAGGCGCTGCTGGCCGGTGCCGCCAGCGGCTGGGCACACCGCTTCGAAGGTGGCAGCTTCGCGACGATCTACCTGGCGCCCTACAATTACCACCGCATCCACATGCCCACCGACGGCACGTTGCAGGCGCTGTGGTATGTGCCCGGCCGGCTATTCAGCGTCAACAACACCGCGGCACGGCTGGTGCAGGACGTGTTTGCACGCAATGAGCGCCTGGTGCTGCTGTTCGAAGGCGCGGCTGGTCCTTTCGCCGTGATCTTCGTTGGCGCACTCAATGTCGGCAGCATGGCCACGGTGTGGCATGGCGAGGTCACGCCGCGGCGCCCGCGCACGGTCACTGACCTGCCGCTGCCGCCCGTCAGCGAGCGCTTCCGCTGCCGTGGCGAGGAGATCGGCCGCTTCAATATGGGCTCGACGGTAATCGTGCTGTTCGGCCCACAGCTGGCGCACCTGGAACCCATCGCGCCCGGCGCCACCATGCGCCTGGGCCAGCGCCTGGGCCGCTGCGGACCACCGCCCGCGTGAGCGTCGACTGGCGCCCCAGCGCATCGTTGGCAACCCTGCGCCGCCGCGCCGCGCTGCTCGATGCCAGCCGTGCCTTTTTCCGCGCGCGCGGCGTGCTCGAGGTTGAAACACCGGTCGCGTTGCGACACACGGTGACCGACGTGCAGATCGATTCGCTGCGGGTTGATGCCGGTCCGGACGCACGCTGGTTGCACACCTCTCCCGAGTACCCGATGAAGCGCCTGCTGGCCGCCGGCAGCGGCGACATCTTCCAGCTGTGCCGCGTGTTCCGTGCCGGCGAATCCGGCCGGATGCACAATCCGGAATTCACCCTGATCGAGTGGTACCGGCTGGGCCCGACGCTGACCGGCATCATGGAAGAAACCGCGGCGCTGGCGGCGGTGCTGCTCGCAGCGGGCGGGCGAACAGCCGGAGCCCTCGAGACACGCAGCTATGCCGATGCATTCGGGCAGGAACTGGACTGCGATCCACTGACCGCGCCCCTGGCGCAGCTGGCGGCGCTTGCAGCACAGCACGGACTGGCCGCCTCGAGCCAGGCCAGCGCCACGCGCGATGAGCTGCTCGACTTCCTGCTCGCCACCCGCGTGGGTCCGGCGCTCGGCCACGACCGTCTCACCTGCCTGCATCACTTCCCTGCCTCGCAGGCTGCGCTGGCGCAACTGGACACCGCCGATCCGCGCACGGCGCTGCGCTTCGAGCTGTTTGCCGATGGAATCGAACTTGCCAATGGCTACATCGAACTCGCCAGCGCAGCCGAACAGCGCCTGCGCTTCACGCAGGACCTGGCTGAACGACGGCGCCGCGGACTTGCGGAACCGGACTTCGACGAGCGTCTGCTGGCCGCACTGGACAGCGGCCTGCCGCCCTGCGCTGGCGTGGCAATGGGCTTTGATCGGGTGGCGATGCTGGCCCTCGGTGCGGAGTGCATCGAGGACGTGATGGCATTTGCGTGGCACCAGGCCTGATCAGCCGGGCGCTACTTCGCGCGCGAGATGTATTCGCCGGTGCGGGTGTCGATCTTCAGCACTTCGCCTTCGTTGATGAACAGCGGCACGCGCACCACCGCGCCGGTCTCGAGCTTGGCCGGCTTCTGGCCGCCGGTCGCGGTGTCGCCCCGCATGCCCGGATCGGTCTCGACCACTTTCAGGTCGATGTGCGGCGGCGGCGTCACCTGCAGCGGCACGCCGTTCCACAGCGTGACGATGCAGGTGATGCCGTCCTTGAGCCACTTGGCGTTGTCGCCCACCGCGGCGGCGCCAGCCGTGTACTGCTCGAAATTGTCGGGCACCATGAAATGGTAGAAGTCGCCGTCCGCGTACAGATACTGCATGTCGGTGTCGACCACGTCGGCGGCATCGACCGAGTCGCCACTCTTGAAGGTGCGCTCGATGGTGCGCCCGGTCTTCAGGTTGCGCACCTTCACGCGATTGAACGCCTGGCCCTTGCCCGGCTTGACCATCTCGTTCTCGACGATCGAATACGGATCGTTGTCGAGCAGGATCTTCAGTCCGGACTTGAATTCGTTGGTGGTATAGCTGGCCATGACGCCCTTCTGGTTAAATGCAGACCGCATGAATAGCGGGCGGCGAATGATAGCGGCAGAAGCGGATGCCCGCCAAACGGCGGCCCTGCCCGACTGGCAGCAGCAGTTGGCCGCAGCCGTGCGCGATCCGCTGGAGCTGCTGGCCCTGCTCGACCTCTCGCCGCAGGACCTGGGTCCCGGCGTCACAGCCGAGGGCCTTGTGGCCGCCGCGCGTGATTTTCCGCTGCGGGTGCCACCGGGCTTCATCGCCCGCATGCGCCGCGGCGACCCGGCCGATCCGCTGCTGCGCCAGGTGCTGCCCATCCCCGACGAACTGCGCGTGGTGGCCGGCTTCGGCACCGACCCGCTCGACGAGACCACCGCCCGCGACGCCCCCGGCCTGCTGCAGAAATACACTGGCCGCGCGCTGCTGGTGACCACCGGCGCCTGCGCAGTGCACTGCCGCTACTGTTTTCGTCGTCACTATGACTATGCCGCCGACCAGGATGAGGCGCAGCCGCGCTGGGCCGGCGCATTGGCCCGCCTGGCCGCCGACCCGGCCACCGAGGAGGTCATCCTCTCCGGCGGCGACCCGCTGTCGCTGGGCAATGCCCGACTCGGTGCACTGCTGGCGCGACTGGCACAGCTGCCCCATCTGACCCGCCTGCGCATCCACACGCGCACACCCATCGTGCTGCCGGCACGCGTGGATGCCGGCCTGCGCGCGCTGCTGCAGGACTGGGCCGACCGGCTGGTGATTGTCGTGCACGCCAATCACCCGGCAGAAATCGACGCGCCCACCGCCACCGCCCTGCGGACATTGGCCTGCCATAGCACCGCGCTGCTCAACCAGTCGGTGCTGCTCGCCGGCGTCAACGACGACCCGGGCGTGCTGGCAGAGCTGTCACGCCGCCTGTTCGCCGCTGGCGCGCTGCCCTACTACCTGCACCAGCTGGACCGCGTGGCTGGCGCCGCCCACTTTGCCGTCGACGACGCCACCGCGCTCAGGCTCCATGCCCGGCTGATCGATACCCTGCCGGGCTATCTGGTGCCGCGCCTGGTGCGCGAGGTCCCCGGCGCCGCCGGCAAGACCCCGGTGCACACGGTCGCCGCAGGGCAGCGGTCGTGAAAATCCCCGATTGTGGGCGGGTTCACATAGCCCCGGGCGGCCGCGCGGCACTATGATGAACCCTCCCGCAAGGTAGCGCCGTGTCCGATACCGCCGCAGTCCCGCTCGTCGTCGTCAGCGCCGCCCGCGATCCCGTCGAGGCCATCAACGCGTTGCTGCGCCGGCAGGGCATCGCGGCCCGCTGCACCTGGATCGCCACGCTCAACGATCTGCCGGACACGCTCGCCGACCTGAACCCCGAACTGCTGCTGTGCCTGCCCGCCGAAAACATCGATGTGGCGGCCGTGGCTGCCCTGTGTGCCAGCTGCGCTCCCGGCCTGCCGCTGCTGGCCGTACG
>DATKBK010000183.1:0-3930 GCA_035514045.1 Steroidobacteraceae bacterium
ATCCGGCCTGGCTGGTGGCCGAAGTCAGCGGGCAGCTGGTGGTGCGGCCGATGCGCGAGCAACTGTTCCAGGTGCTCGCATGGACCGGACTGCTGGTCGTGGCGTTGGCGCTGGGGCTGGGCTACTGGCTGGCGCGGCGCACCGCCAAGCCGTTGTCGCGTCTGGCGACGCTGGTCGAGGGCATGAGCCCGGAGCACATGCCCACATCGTTCGCACAGGATTTCGCCGATGACGAAGTCGGCGTGCTGGCACGCGGGCTGGAAGGACTAATCGGTCGCGTCCGCGCGTTCATCGCCCGCGAGCAGGAGTTCACCCGCGATGCAAGCCACGAACTGCGCACGCCGCTGGCGGTGATCCGCGGCGCGACCGAGCGGCTGGCCGCCGAGCCGCACCTGTCCAACGACGGCAGGCGGCACCTGGAGCACGTACGGCAATCGGCGGCACAGCTCGAGCAGACGGTCACAACGCTGCTGTCGCTGGCGCGCGAGGATGCGGCGGGAGAACTGATGACCGCACCAGTGGCGCTGCTGCCGGTGCTGGAGCGCGTGATCGTCGAGCAGTCGCGGTTGCTGGAAGGCAAGCCGGTGACGGTGGAGGTGCAGGTGCCGCCCGCGATGACGTTCGCGCTGCCGGCGCCGGTGCTGCACATCCTGCTGTCCAACCTGGTCGGCAACGCGTTTGCGCATGCTGAATGCGGGCAGGTCCGGATCGAGCTCGCGCAGGGAAGGCTGTGCATCGCCAACCGCAGTTCGTCCCTCAGCGCGGACGATCTCAGCGACCTGTACCAGCCGTTCCGCAAGCGCGAAGGCAGCGCTGGCTTCGGCCTCGGCCTGAGCATCGTGCGCCGCCTGTGCGACCGCCACGCCATCGACCTGCGCATCGACAGCACCGGCGACGAGATTCATGCGAGCTTCGCGCCGCTGGCGGGTGGCGACGCACCGCGCTGACGCATCGGAATTGTCTCAAGAGATTCTGGAAGCATGGATGGCCGCGGCTGCGGCCGGCGCCTCAATGCCTGGTTGAAGCGATCCGGAACGGCAGGATCTTCGCCGATGGCAGCAGCCGCGCGCGCACCAGGTCCGGCGCGAGGTGGTAGTCGCGGCCCAGATCCTTGCGAGTGAACGGCGTCTCCAGCATTCGCAGCGCCACCTCGAACGCGCTGTGCCCGTGATAGGCGAAGTGGGTCCAGGCATCCATCTTCCGCTGGTTGATGGAGGCCACCATGCTGCGGTTGGAGGTGCGCGCATAAGTCGCCGGCTGCTGCCAGGCATCCAGCTCGGCCTCCGCCAGCGGGCCTTCGATGCCGCAGGCCTGCAGCAGCGACGCAAGCTGCTCGGCCGCGCACAGGTGCAGGCGCTTGAGGTATTCGGCGCGGCCCGGCAGCACCAGCACCAGCCCGGTCGCGGCGTTCATCATCAGCACGAACGGCTGCCGGTCGATGAAGTCGATGTCGGCGTACCACTCGCCCAGCGGGTTGGTCGATGGCGCGGGCGCCGGAAGACTCGCCGGTCGCCGCAGGCGCTTGAGGAGTTTTTGCGAGCAGTGCAGGACGGTCATGCTACGGTTTCGGCCTCCGCCGGTTCCTCTGAAGGCTGAATATCCGCGGGCGATTCTGCCGCAACCGGCAGCAGCGGCCAACCGCCGGCCCCGGTGATGGCGCTATCGATGTCCGCCTGTAGCGCCAGCGTGCGCGCGAGCGCGGCGATCACCGCCTGGTAATGGGTGAGGTCGTCGTAACTGAGCTGGCGGCCCTTGCGGTCCTTCAGCCATTTCTCGGCGACGCGGTAGCCGCCGATATGGGTGTCCCATACTGCCTGCGGCACGTCGTCGAAGTACTGGGCATCGTTGATGTACACGCGGCCACAAGCGACTCCTCCCCAACCCTCCCCTTCGCTGCGCGAAGGGGACGGAGCATCGCTTGTCTGCGCCCCCTGGCTGCACGGAAGAGGCGCGCCGCTTGTCGCCTTCCCTTCGCTGCGCGAAAGGGAGGGAGCACCGCTTGTCTCCCCCCCTTGCGCAGCCCCCCACGGGGACTTCCTTCGGGGCGCAGGGGGAGGCTGGGAGGGGGTTGCTGTTGACGTTGCTTCCACCACCGCCGCTGCGTACGACGATGAAGTCGGGCGCGCCGCAGTCGATCTGCCGAGGCTCGTTGATCGCATCGACGCCATCGCCGCCGAGCGCTTCCAGCAGAGCTTCCAGTGCGGGCCGATGGGTGTGCTCGCCGGACTGACCGGTCTTGAGCGCCTGGGCGATGGTGTGGAGATAGGTCTTGAGCGCGGGGCTGTGCATGCGCGGGTCGGGTCCGGTCCGTAGGGCGGGCCGAAGCGGCGCGCGTGTTCCGATGGTAGAGGACGCGGTAGTCGGCGCGCACAACGACGGCGATCTGGCGGTGTGCGTATTCGCCAGAGTGGTTATACGCAATTGTATGTTGATTGCGTATAACTTCCGGCATAGGCTCATCGGGCATGCTTATGAGGACTGACCCATGGCACGTTTTTTTCCACTATCCGCCACCGCGCAGACCGCCTACGCGCAACTGCTCGACGCCGTGCACGGCGCCGAGCTGACGCGCTCGGTCGCCAGCCTGCGCGGCACGTTCGCCAGCAAACAGGTCAAAGGACACACCTACTGGTACTTCCAGTACACCGAGGTGTCGGGCAAGGTGCGGCAGCTGTATGTCGGCCCCGAGGACGCGCGGGTGCAGGCGCTGATGGCGGCCCATGCCGCCGGCGGCGCGGCACCGGCACTGGAGTTGCTGGCACGCTCGGCGCTGGCGCTGGGCAATGCGCCGGTGCTGGCGCGGCATTTCAAGGTGGTGCAGCGGATTGCGGACTACGGGTTTTTCCGCGCAGGCGGCGTGCTGATCGGCACACATGCATTCCTGGCGTTCGGCAACATGCTCGGCGTGCGCTGGCAGGATGGCTCGCGCACGCAGGACGTGGACTTCGCCCACGCCGGCAAGACGCTGGCGATTGCGCTGCCGGCCAACATCGAAATCGATACGCACGCCGCGATCGAATCGCTGCAGATGGGTTTGCTGCCGATCGAGCATGTCGATGGCGGCCGCGGCGCGACCTACCTGGACCCGCGCGACCCGGAGTTTCAACTGGACTTCCTGACCACGTTGCACCGCGGTGGCATGCAGCCGTACCGGCATCCGCAGCTGGGCATCGCGTTGCAGCCGTTGAAGTTCATGGAGTACCTGCTGCAGGACGTGCAGCAGGCGGCGCTGCTGAGTGCGTCCGGCGCGGTGCTGGTGAGCGTGCCGCATCCGGCGCGGTATGCGTTGCATAAGCTGATCGTCGCCGGCGAGCGGCCGGCGTCGCGGATCGCCAAGTCGAACAAGGACATCCAGCAGGCAGCGGCGTTGCTGTCGGTGCTGCGCGAGCAGGCGCGCTGGCAGGTCGATGAGGCCTGGGCCGATCTGGGGGCACGGGCTTCGGGGTGGCGATCCCGCGCACAGCGCGGCCGCGATGCGCTTGTGCGGGTGGCGCCTGAGCTTGGGGTGGGGGACTGGTTGCGGTTGCCGGAGGAGTAGCGGGCGGCTGGGAAGTGTTGCAACGGCCTTCGGCGACAAATAGAAACGGGCCGCGATTGCGGCCCGTTGTGTCGTGCAAGATCAAGAGCTCCCCTCACCCCGGCCCTCTCCCGCGCCCCGAAGGAAGTCCCCTTGGGGGGTAAACGGGAGAGGGAGACCAGCCGCCGCTACTTTCTGATGCCGGCGTCCTTGCGCAGGTCGTCGGCCTTGTCGGTCTTCTCCCACGAGAACGCGGTGGCGGTGTGCTGCTTGCCGGCGCTGTCGGTGTACTTGACGGCCTTGGGCTTGCGGCCGAAGTGGCCGTAGGCGGCGGTGGCCTGGTACATCGGGTGGATCAGGTCGAGCATCTTGACGATGCCGTACGGGCGCAGGTCGAAGTGCTTGCGGATCAG
>DATKBK010000184.1:0-2467 GCA_035514045.1 Steroidobacteraceae bacterium
GGGACGTGGAAGTCTATCTCTGGCATTGTGATGCGCAGGGCTTCTACAGCGGCTTCGGCGAGCCCGGCGAACAGACGCCTGATCAGGTCTACCGCTTCACTCCCAGCCAGAACGACCTGGACAACACCGCGCGCTTCTGTCGCGGTGTGGGTGTCAGCGACGCCAATGGCGTGGTCTCGTTCCGCAGCATCTTCCCCGGCTGGTACAACGGCCGCGACATCCACCTGCATCTGATGATTCTCAAGCGTGGCTCGCGTGCACGGGGCCGCAGTTTCTATCGCGGCGGCGATCACCTGTTCACCACGCAACTGTACTTCGAGCCGGCGCTGATCGATCGGGTGCACAGGGCTGCCGAGCCCTACCTGCGTCGCACCGCACTTCCGGACTATGCCGGCATCATCCTTGGCGATGAGCGGGGCAGCAGCGGGTTGCGGATGAAGGCCGAAGTCGCGGGCGGCATCGTGACTGCGCAGATGCAGCTGCTGCTTGCGCCCCAACCCGGCGGGGTGTGAGACGGACGACCGGCGCTACTGGCTGTCGAGCGCCTGCCCGGTGATGCCTGTGCCGCGCGGGCCGAGCAGCCGCAGGTACGGTTCGAGCAGCGTCCCGGGCAGCGGCAGCGTGCTGATGTCTTCGGCAGGATAGGCCTGGCGGCGCATCACGGTGCGCGCGCGGCCAGGGTTCACCGTATTCACACGGATGCGCGAGTTGCCTTCCAGTTCGTCGGCCAGCACCTGCGACAGTCCCTCGAGGGCGAATTTCGAGGCGGCATAGGCGCCCCAGTAAGCCTTGCCACGCCGCCCGACGCCGCTGGAGGTAAAGATCACGGCCGCATCGGCAGACTTGCGCAGCGCTGGCAGCAGCACCTGCGTGAGCGCGAAGGCCGCGGTGAGGTTCACGTGCATTACACGGCACCAGGTGGGCACGTCGTACTGTTCAACTGGCGTGAGTGTGCCCAGCAGTGCGGCACAGTGGACCAGTCCATCCAGACGTTCGTAGCGCTGCATGATGGCATCGGCGATGCGGTCGTAGTCCTGGGCCACTGCCTTTTCCAGATCAAGCGGCGCCATCAGCGCACGGCCGGGTGTCAGCGCCTCGCACTCGGCGTGCAGCGCCTGCAGTTTGCTGGTGTTGCGGCCGAGCAGGACGAGCTCGGCGCCTTCGCGCAGTGCCGCCAGCACCAGCGCCTGACCGATGCCGCCCGTGGCACCGGTAATGGCAATGACCCGGCCCGACAGTTCACCGCTCATCGCAGCGTACCGTCCAGCCAGTCGATGATCTGCAACGGTGTGTCGATGTGCGCGTCCGGGCGCCAGCTGTCCGGATCGTCATCGGGACCGAGATAGCCATAGCGCGCCACCAGCACCGGCATGCCGGCGGCGCGTGAGGCCTGCACATCGCGCTCGGCATCGCCGACATACAGGCAATCGGCCGCGGGCAGCGACAGCTGTGATGCGGCCAGCAGCAGGGGTGCCGGATGGGGCTTGCGCTGCGGCAGCGTATCGCCCGCCACCACGCAGCCAGCCTCTGCTGCGAGGCCGAGTTCGGCCAGCAGCGGTGCGGTGAGGAAACCTGGCTTGTTGGTGACGATGCCCCAGACAAGGTTGCGGGCGGCGAGCGTATCGAGCACCTGGCGGCAGCCCGCAAACAGCTTCGTGCCGATGGCCAGTTGCTGCGCGTAGAGATCGAGCAGCCGCAGCCGCAGGGTCTCCAGCGGTGCGCCGGTCAGGTCGGGGAAGCCCAGGCGGATGAGTCCCGAGGAGCCATGTGATACCTGCGTGCGCGCCACCGCGAAGGGCAGGGGTTCACGGCCCTGTTCGATCCGCACCTGGTTGAGGACCCGGATCAGGTCGGGTGCCGTGTCCAGCAATGTGCCGTCGAGGTCGAACAGGACGGCGCGGATGTTTCGGTTGGTCAAGCAACAGCAACCAGGTGGGCGATGTAATTGACGGAGACGTCTTCGTTCAGGGTGCAGCGGTCGCCGAAGGGGTCGTAGTGCAGGCCGGCGGTGTGCGCCAGCGCGAGGTTGGCGCCGCGTGCCCATCCGGCCAGTTCGGCGGGACGGATGAATCGCTCGTACGCGTGCGTGCCCCGCGGCAGCAGCCGCAGCACGTATTCCGCGCCGACAATGGCCAGCAGGAAAGACTTGATGTTGCGGTTCAGCGTCGACACGAATACCGCGCCGTCCGGGCGCACCAGGCGCGCGAGCGTCTGGAGGAAGTCAGCCGGCTCGGCCACATGCTCGAGCATCTCCATGCAGCACACCAGGTCGAAGCCACGTGGCTGCTGCAAAGCCAGGTCGGCTGCATCCTGGACGCGATAGTCGATCGCAAGGTTCGCTTCGGCCGCATGCAACTGTGCGGTCTGGATCATGGTCGGGGCCAGGTCGATCGCGGTGACACTGGCGCCGCGGCGGGCGAGGGCCTCGGCAAGCAGGCCGCCGCCGCATCCGACATCCAGCACGCGC
>DATKBK010000185.1:0-5566 GCA_035514045.1 Steroidobacteraceae bacterium
TTAGCCCTCGCCCGCGCGGGCCTCGCCGATCGGGCGCGCCAGCGCCGCGGCGTGCACATCCGCGCGGAAACTCTCCGACGCGCGCGCCGTAACCATGGTCTCGCCCGGCAGCTGCCCGCAACGCTGCATGCGCTCGAGCAGCATGGCGGCGTCCTCGGCGCGCGGCCGGGTCGCGTCGCGGTTCAGGATGAGGAAGCCTTCGCGATGCAGCGCCTCGCCGCCAGGCTCCATTACCAGGTCACCGTTCAGGGCAGACAGCAGCAGCGACTGCGGGGCGCCGACGTAGCGTGGCTGGGCCAGCAGCCGCGCCAGCTCTGGGCGATTCCCGGCCTCCCCCGCCCAGTCGGCCGCCGCAGCGATGGCGCGCACCAATGCCGCGACAATCCCGGGATGGCGCTCGAGGAAGTCGGCCCGCAGGCCCAGCACCTTTTCCGGTGGCCGGCACCAGATCTCGCTGCCAATAGCGACCATGGTTCCCAGGCCCGCATCCACCGCCAGACTGCTCCAGGGTTCACCGACACAGAAGCCATCAACCTGCCTGGTGCGGATCGCCTCCACCAGCAACGGCGGCGGCACTACCACCAGGCGCACGTCACGATCTGGATCGATGCCGCCCATGGCCAGCCAGTCGCGCAGCTGATAGTTGTGGCAGGAGAACGGAAATACCATCGCCAGGGTAAGCGGCTCCTGGCCCACCCTTGCGCGCGCAGCCACCACACCTGCCAGTGCGCGCGCCTGCACGTCTGGTCGCGCACCGACCCTGGCACCATGGTCGCGCATGCGACGCCAGATCTCGCTCGAAACCGTGACGGCATTGCCGCCCACACCAAGCGCTGCTGGCGCCACGCAAGGCTTTTCGGTGGGCCGCAGATTCGATGCCAGCACCATCGGCCCGAGTAGCTGTGCCGCATCGAAATGCCCGACCATGACGCGGTCGCGCACGTTTGCCCAGGAGACCTCGCGCACCAGCCGCAGGCGCAGGCCCTGCTGCACCGCAAAGCCCTTCTCGTGCGCTGCGACCAGCAAGGCGCAGTCGAGCAACGGCATGAAGCCGACACTGACGATCTGCGGATTGTTGCCGCTGCGATCGTTCATGGTTTCAGCAACCCCGCCGCGGTGACCACGCTCTGCGCGATCTCCGCCAGCCTGAGGTGGCCGTCCATGGCTGCCTTGCGCAGTGCTTCATAGGCCTGCTCCTCGCTCAAGCCGCGCTGCTGCATGAGGATGCCTTTGGCACGGTCGATCACCTTGCGATCGGCCAGCTGCCGTTTGGTCTCGTCCAGCTCGACGCGCAACTTCTCGAAGGCACGGAAGCGGCTCACCGACATTTCGACGATCGCGCGCACGCGCTCCTTGCGCAGGCCGTCCACCACATAGGCGCTGACGCCGGCGCCGATGGCCGCTTCTATGGTGTCCCGATCCGCCGTGTCGACGAACATCGCCACCGGCTTCTGCACCACCCGCGACACCTGGAACATCTGCTCCAGCACATCGCGATTGGGGTTCTCCAGATCGATCAGGATCACGTCCGGCTCCTCGTCGAGGATCCGCCGCATCAGGTTCTGCATGTCGCGCACCACGATCAGATCGCGATAACCAGCCTCGCGCAGCCCCTCCTCCAGGATGGTGGCCCTGGCAAGATTCTGGTCGACGATGAGCACTCGCAGCTGCGCTTCGATCATGGTTGGCGGTCGCAGCGGCCATGACCTACCAAACGTAGTCCAGCTGCGCCCACAGCCTGCGAGTATCGCGCACCGCGGCCGGTGTCGTGGTCGCGGCGTTGTAGTCGGCGAATTTCAGCGTGCCGGTGAAGCGGCGATACTTCGCCATCAGTTGCAGGTCCAGCTCACTGCCGTAGTCAGTCGACAGACGGTCGGACTCGTAGTCGTGCCAGCTGGCCGTCAGGCCCACCGATTCAAACGGACCGACACCCTTGCGGTTGTAGCCGAGATTGACATAGATGTCCGCCAGCCCATCAACCGGAGTGCCGAGGAACTTGTCGGCCCAGCCCTGGAACTTGTGCAATGTGGCCAGCGGCGTGGCAAAACCCTTGACCCCGTTGCCCTCCAGCAGTTCGTAGCCGGCTCCGAGGCTGTATTGCAGGACCGTACCCGTCAATTCGGCGAGCAGGTAATCGTTGCTGAAGTCGAGCGGATTGTCGCCACGATCCTTCTGCGTGGCCCAAGAAGCGATGTAGCCCAGCTTCACCTTGCCCAACGGTCGCTCACCCTGCAGGCGCAGCCCGAAGGTCTGCGTGGTGTCCCGCTGCGGCACTGGCGTCTGTTCAAACTCGATGAGATAGGCGAAGCCCGTCAGCTTGCCCAGCGGCAGTTGCCAGGCGACATTGGCCAGGAAAGTATCGCCGGTGAAGCGCCCGTCATTGGGACCCGCAACACCCTCCGGTCCGAAGATGCGATTCACCTGGTTCACATAGCTCACATCGACGGTTACGTTCGGGATGGTCTTGTTGACCACGCGCAGCGCATCGAAGGTCTGTTCGTTCTGGCGCCAACCCACGTTGCCGACGAAGCGGTGATCGTCGAGCACAATGCGCTGACGGCCGAGGGTGATGATGGTGCCGGGGAGACTGGAGTTGACCAGCTGCAATCGATTGAGCTCGTAGCCCTCCGGATCCGCAACCACCGGATACATGGTCTTGCCGTTGGTGGTGCTGTTGTAATCGGTCAGCAGCGGCCAGATGAAATCGCCCTCCACCAGCAGCGTCGTATTCATGGCCTTGCCGGTCTCGAAACCAAGGCGCCCGCGCAGCGTCAGGGCGCTGGCATCCTCCCCGAGCGGATCCTGGTCCACCGCCTCCGAACGCAGCCGCACATCGGCCAGCAGCTTCGTTGCACTGATTGCGCTGGACACCGTTCCCGCATCCGCCGCCAGCGCCCCGCACGCGAACATGCCCAGCGCCGCGGCGACCAGACCGCGGCCAGCTCCAGCTGATTTCCTTGTCACCCAGACCATACACGTCTCCCTCTTTGCAACAACCGGTTGAGCGTCATGCGGCTGCCGAAGGCGCATGCTCGTACTCCTCGAGAAACCCCAGCAGCTCGGCGCGATACTCGTAGTAGCGCGGATGGGTAAGCAGCGCCTGGCGGCTGCGCGGGCGCGGCAGATCCACCGGCATGATCCGGCCGATGCGCGCACGCGGCCCATTGGTCATCATCACCACCCGGTCGGCGAGCAGGATGGCCTCGTCGACATCGTGGGTGACGCAGATCGCCGTAACGCGGCTTTTCTTCCACACGTCCATCAGCACCTCCTGCAACTCCCAGCGCGTCAGCGCGTCGAGCATTCCGAACGGCTCGTCGAGCAACAGCAGCTTGGGCGAGAGGGCGAAAGCGCGGGCGAGTCCCACCCGCTGCTTCATGCCGTTGGACAGCTGGCTGGCCATGCGATCCATGGCATCGGCCAGCCCGACGCGCGCCAGGTAGTACTCGATGATGTCGCGACGCTCGGCGGCACTGGCATGGGGAAACACGCGCTCCACCCCGAGCGCCACGTTCGCGCGCGCGGTGAGCCAGGGCAGCAGGTTCGGCGCCTGGAACACCATGCCGCGGTCCGGGCCGGCGCTCACCACCTCCCGGCCGTCCAGCACGATGGCGCCGCCGCTGGACTCTGTAAGCCCGGCCACCATCGACAGCACGGTGGATTTGCCGCAGCCGGAGTGCCCGATCAGCGACACGAACTCGCCGTGTGCGACGTCGAGCGTGAAATCCTCGACCACAGTCAGCGGGCCACGCTGGGTCTGGAAAGTCTTCTCCACTTCAAAGAACTCGACGAACTTGGCGGGGTTCTGCGCCGGCCTGGGCTTGTTGGCGTCGCGCAGGGCCCGGGGCTTCATGGCGCTAAGCGGCACGACTGCAGGCAGATTCACGGCGGCCTCGCGGCTCGACGCGCGGTCGTTGCCCAGGCCCAGCAGGTACGCGGTGATCTCGGCCCGTAACGCCTTGAAGCGTGCATTGCCGCTGACGGTGCGGCGATCGCGGGGCCGGGGCAGGTCGACCTGGAACTCGCGCCCCAGCCCCTCGCCTCCTGACGGCAGCATCGCAATCACGCGGTCGGCCAGCAGCAGCGCCTCGTCGACATCGTTGGTGACCAACACCACGGTGCGGCGCTGCTGCTCCCAGATCGCTTCGATCTCATCCTGCAGGCGTCCCCGCGTCAGCGCATCCAGCGCCGACAGAGGCTCGTCCAGCAGCAGCAGCTCCGGCTCCATGGCCAGTGCACGCGCCACTGCCACCCGCTGGCGCATGCCGCCGGAGAGCTCCGCTGGCCGTCGGTCGGCGGCATGTGTGAGCCCGACCATGGTGGTGTAGCGCGCCACCAGGTCGGCGCGCTCCTGCCTGGGCTTGCCGCCATGCACGGCATTGACCGCCAGCGCCACGTTGCCCGTTACACTCAACCAGGGCATCAGTGAGTAGTTCTGGAACACCACGGCGCGTTCCGGCGCGGCTCCAGTGACCGGTCGGCCCTTGAACAGCACCTCGCCCGAGTCTGGCTTCGTCAGCCCAGCCAGGGTTGCGATCAACGTGGTCTTGCCGCTGCCCGAGTAGCCGACCAGGGCCACGAACTCGCCCTCTTCAATGGCGAGGCTCACATTGCGCAACACGGGCAATTGAGCTGCGCCCTGCGCGTATGACTTGGTGACGTTCTTCAGTTCCAGGAAGGCCATGGGCTTCAGCGCCTCTCACCGAAGTTGGCCAGCGACTGCAGGGTGTGCATCACCCGGTCGAGCAGGAAGCCGATCACGCCGATGGTGAATACCGCCACCAGCATGCGGCTCATCGATTCGGAGCTGCCGTTCTGGAACTCGTCCCATACGAACTTGCCGAGGCCGGGGTTCTGCGCCAGCATCTCGGCGGCGATCAGCACCATCCAGCCCACGCCCAGCGACAGCCGCATGCCGGTGAAGATCAACGGCAGCGACGAGGGCAGCACCAGCTTCATCAGGCGGGTCTTCCAGTCGAGCTTGAGTACCCGCGCCACGTTAAGCAGGTCCCGATCAATAGACGACACACCCAGCGCCGTGTTGATCACGGTGGGCCACAGCGAACAAAGCGCCACGGTGATGGCCGACACCACGAACGACTTCTCGAACAGCGGGGCCTCGCTCACGTAGAGCGCGCTGACCAGCAGCGTGACGATGGGCAGCCACGCCAGCGGCGAGATCGGCTTGAACACCTGCACGAAGGGGTTGAAGGCCGCGTCGAGGATGCGGCTCATGCCGCACAGGATCCCGATCGGCACCGCCAGCAGCGTGGCCAGCAGAAATCCCGCGAACACCGTCTTGAGGCTGGTGAATATCTGGTCGATGTAGGTCGGACGCCCGGTGTACTGCGCCTGCGAGGCTTCCGCTGCAGGATCCTCCGCCAGCAGCTCGGCATTGCGCAGTGCCTGGCGCTCGTAGAACTCCACCTGGCGTTCGCGCTCGGCCTTGTGGTCAGCCCACAGCGCCCCGGCCTGCTGCAACACCGCGGACGGACCAGGTATCTGCCCCAGGCTGGTCTCGATGCGTGCGGCGAAGAATGACCACAACGCCACGAATGCTGCCATG
>DATKBK010000186.1:0-10113 GCA_035514045.1 Steroidobacteraceae bacterium
GGCGATGTAGTCGGCGCGCACCGGATTGAGTCGATGCAGGGGTTTGAACTCACCCTCGCGGTCCCAGAAGCGATGCGCGAGGGCCTCGAATTTGGCGATTTCCGCCGGGTCGGCGCTGCTTGCTGGGGCGGTGTTCACGGCCTGCGATTATAGCCTCAGGGGCAATGCAGGGACACCGGAAAAAGCCCTCCCTGTGGTACAATCGCCTGTTAACAAAGCCCCAAGAAGTCTTGTCGCCGAATGAGCGAAATCGCCCGCGAAATCCTGCCGGTATACCTCGAAGACGAGATGCGCCAGTCCTATCTCGATTACGCCATGAGCGTGATCGTGGGGCGTGCGCTGCCGGATGTGCGAGATGGATTGAAGCCGGTGCATCGGCGCGTGCTGTTCGCCATGCGCGAGCTGGGCAATGAGTGGAACAAGCCCTACAAGAAGTCCGCCCGCGTGGTGGGCGACGTGATCGGCAAGTACCATCCGCATGGCGATTCTGCTGTTTATGACGCCATCGTGCGCATGGCGCAGCCGTTCTCTTTGCGCTACATGCTGGCCGATGGCCAGGGCAACTTCGGCTCGGTCGACGGCGACATGCCGGCGGCCATGCGCTACACCGAAGTGCGCATGTCGCGCATCGCGCACGAGCTGCTGGCCGACATCGACAAGGAAACGGTCGATTTCGTCGCCAATTACGACGAGTCGGAACACGAGCCGGCGGTGTTGCCGGCGCGTATCCCGAACCTGCTGATCAATGGTTCTTCCGGCATCGCGGTGGGCATGGCCACCAACATCCCGCCACACAATCTGACCGAGGTGATCAACGCGCTGCTGGCCGTGATCGAGGATCCGGCCGTGCCGCTGGTGCAGCTGATGCAGCACCTGCCGGGCCCGGACTTTCCGACCGCCGGCATCATCAATGGTGCCGCGGAGATCGTCACGGCCTACAAGTCCGGTCGTGGACGTCTGTCGCTGCGTGGCCGCACGCATTTCGAGGACGTGGGCAAGGGCGAGCGGCAGGCCATCGTGGTCACCGAGCTGCCCTTCCAGGTCAACAAGGCGCGGCTGATCGAACGCATCGCCGACCTGGTGCGCGACAAGCACCTCGAGGGCATCGCCAGCGATGGCCTGCGTGACGAGTCCGACAAGGACGGCATGCGCATCGTCATCGAGCTCAAGCGCGGCGAGCTGGCCGAGGTGGTGCTGAACAACCTCTATGCGCAGACGCCGCTCGAGACGGTGTTCGGCATCAACATGGTGGCGCTGATCGACGGGCAGCCCAGGCTTTGCTCGCTGCGCGAGATCCTCGATGCCTTCATCCGCCACCGCCGCGAGGTGGTTACGCGGCGCACGGTGCATGAGCTGCGCAAGGCGCGCGAGCGCGCCCACATTCTCGAAGGCCTGACGGTAGCGCTGGCCAACATCGATGAAGTGATTGCGCTGATCAAGGCGGCTCCGGCCAGCCCCGAGGCAAGGGCGGCGCTGCTGGCGCGCGGGTGGCCTGCAGGAACAGTGCCCCAGATGCTGGAGCGAGCCGGGGCCATCGACTCGCGCCCTGACGGCCTGGATGCGGCGCTGGGCCTCAAGGATGACCTCTACTGGCTGAGCGAAGTGCAGGCCAATGCCATCCTCGAGATGCGCCTGGCGCGTCTCACCGGTCTTGAACAGGACAAGATCCTCGCTGAGTACGGCCAGATCCTGCTGCAGATCGTCGATCTGACCGACATCCTCAACCGGCCCGAGCGGCTCACGCAGGTGGTGCGCGATGAGCTGATCGCGATCCGCGAGCAGTTTGGCGACGCGCGCCGCACCGAGATCTCGCTCGATCACCTGAACCTCACCACCGAAGACCTGATCGAGCCGCAGGACGTGGTGGTGACCTTCTCGCATGCCGGCTATGCCAAGAGCCAGCCGGTGTCCGACTACCAGGCGCAGCGCCGCGGCGGACGCGGGCGCAGCGCGGCCACCACCAAGGACGAGGACTTCATCGAGAAGCTGTTCGTGGCGCACACGCACGACACGCTGCTGTGTTTCTCCAACCGTGGCCAGGTGTACTGGCTGCGGGTGTTCGAGCTGCCGCAGGCAGGGCGTGCGTCACGCGGCAAACCCATGGTGAACCTGCTGCCGCTGGCAGAAGGCGAGAAGATCACCGCCGTGCTGCCCATCAAGCAATATGACGACGAGCACTTCGTGTTCATGGCCACCCGCAGCGGCACGGTGAAGAAGACACCGCTGTCAGCCTATTCGCGGCCGCGCGCCAGCGGCATCATCGCGGTTGACCTGCGCGACGACGACCAGCTGGTTGGCGTGCAGCTCACCGACGGCAGCCGCGACATCATGCTGTTCACCAGCGGCGGCAAGGCCATCCGTTTCAATGAAGAGCAGGTGCGGCCGATGGGCCGCGACTCCACCGGCGTGCGGGGCGTGAAGCTGGGCGAGGGCCAGTCGCTGATTTCCCTGATCGTGGTCGGGGATGGCCTGATCCTCACGGCGTCAGCCAATGGCTACGGCAAGCTCACCCCGCTGGATGACTTCCCCGCGCACGGTCGGGGCGGGCAGGGCGTGATCGCGTTGCAGACCTCCGAGCGCAACGGCGAGACCGTGGCCGCGTTGCAGGTTTCACCCGGACAGGAACTGATGATGATCAGCTCCAACGGCACGCTGGTGCGCACACCGGTGGCCGATGTGTCGGTGCAGGGCCGCAATACCCAGGGCGTGCGCCTGATCCGTCTGGATACCGGCGAGCGGCTCACCGGTGTGGAAGGCGTAGAGAGCCTGGGCGAAGACGCGGATCTGCCGGCCGACGGTTCGGTTGCGGATGACACCGACGCGGACAGTCCCGCCCCGGCCTGACGGTCAGGGTGCTGTTAACATAGGTGCGCCCGGTCGGCTGAGCCGACGTAGCCAGGTGACTGTCCATTGCGTGTATTCAATTTTGCCGCGGGTCCGGCGACTTTGCCGCTGCCGGTACTGGAGCAGGTGCAGGCAGAGTTGCCCGACTGGCAGGGCAGCGGCATGTCGGTGATGGAGATCAGCCATCGCAGCAAGGCCTTCCTGCGCGTGGCCGAGCAGGCCGAGCGCGACCTGCGCGAGCTGCTGGTGGTGCCGGACGACTATAAAGTGCTGTTCCTGCAGGGCGGGGCCAGCGGGCAGTTCGCGGCCATCCCCATGAACCTTGCGACCTGGAGCTCCACGGTCGACTACGTGAATACGGGTTCCTGGTCCCAGAAGGCGCTGGCCGAGGCCGCGACCTTCTGCAGCAAGGTGAAGGTAGTGGCCGATGCGGCCGGCAGCAACTACACCAGCGTGCCAGCCCGCGGCGAGTGGGACTGCTCACCGGAGGCGGCGTACCTGCACTACACGCCCAACGAGACCATCGGTGGGGTCGAATTTCCGTTCATTCCCGACACTGGCGACGTGCCGCTGGTGGCGGACTTCTCTTCGTCGTTCCTGTCGCGTCCACTGGACGTGTCGCGGTTTGGCCTGATCTACGCCGGTTCGCAGAAGAACATCGGGCCGGCCGGGCTGTGCGTGGTGATCCTGCGCGAGGATCTGGCAGCGCGCGCCCGACCCGCCACGCCGACCATCTGGCATTACGGCAAGATGGCGAAGGAAGGTTCGATGGCCAACACCCCGCCGACCTTCACCTGGTATATGGCCGGGCTGGTGTTTCAATGGATCAAGCAGACCGGCGGCCTGAAGGCCATGGGTGAGCGCAACCGGGCCAAGGCCGCAGCACTTTATGCCGCGATCGATGCATCCGGCTTCTATCGCAGTCCGGTCGAACCCGCGTGCCGTTCATGGATGAACGTGCCATTCACGCTGGCCAAGCCCGCGCTGGATAAGACCTTCCTGACCGAGGCAGAAGTGGCGGGCCTCACCAATCTGGCGGGCCACCGTTCGGTGGGCGGCATGCGTGCCAGCATCTACAACGCGATGCCGGTCGATGGGGTCAGTGCGCTGGTTGCCTTCATGCAGGAGTTCGAGCGTCGCCATGGCTGATATCTTTCGCATCCTCACGCTCAACAACATCAGCGCCAAGGGCCTGGAGCGCCTGCCGCGCGACCGCTATGAGGTAGCCTCCGACATCGGCCATCCCCATGCGGTGCTGGTGCGTTCGGCCGATATGCGCGCCATGCAGCTGCCGGACAGCGTGTTGGCGGTGGCCCGTGCCGGCGCCGGCACCAACAACATTCCCGTCGCGGCGCTGGCCGGGCGCGGCATCCCGGTATTCAACACGCCGGGTGCCAACGCCAATGCGGTGAAGGAGCTGGTGATCGGCAGCCTGTTCATGGCAGCGCGCAACATTGGCCAGGCCTGGTTGTTCGCCCGCGCCCAGAGCGGCGATGACGCCGCCATCGATGCCGCGGTGGAGAAGGGCAAGAAGAACTTCGTCGGCTTCGAACTGCCAGGGCGCACGCTGGGCGTGGTCGGCCTGGGAGCCATCGGCGTGGAGGTTGCCAACTGCGCACTGGCGCTGGGCATGAAGGTGCTCGGGCATGACCCGCAGATCACCGTGCAGCGCGCCTGGGAGCTGTCTTCCAGCGTGCAGCAGGCCGTATCGATGGACGACCTGTTCGCGCGCAGTGACGTGATCTCGGTGCATGTGCCGCTCAACGATGCCACGCGCAACCTGGTCAATGCCGGGCGCATCGCACTGATGCGCCGGGGCAGCGTGGTGCTGAACTTCGCCCGCGGCGGCATCGTCGACAGCAGTGCTGTGCTGGCAGCGCTGGATTCCGGCCACCTGCATGGGTATGTGTGCGATTTCCCCAGCAATGCGCTGAAGGATCACCCGAAGGTGGTAACCCTGCCGCACCTGGGTGCGTCCACCGGCGAGGCGGAGGAAAACTGCGCGGTCATGGCCGCCGAGCAGCTGCGTGATTTCCTCGAGAACGGCAACATCCGCAACTCGGTCAACTATCCGGAGGCAGTGATGCCGCGCGTACCCGGCACCACCCGCCTGCTGATCGCCAACAGTAATGTGCCCAACATGGTGGGCCAGATATCCACCACGCTGGCGGCGGGGGGCGTCAACATCGCGGACTTGCTGAACAAGTCGCGCGGCGAACAGGCCTATACGCTGATCGATGCCGACGGTTCGATCGATGCGGCCACCTTTGCGGCAGTGCGCGGCATCGATGGCGTGCTTTCGGCGCGCCTCATCGCGGGTTGAAATGCGCAAGGCGGGCAGCAAAAAAGACAAAGTGAAGCGGGGGGTGCGCGGCAGGGCAGTGGCGCAGGCCCCGCGTGTTGCCTATCTGGGGCCCGAGGGCACTTATACCCATTCGGCGGTCCACGCGCGTTTTGGCGCGGCGGCGGATGGCTTGCCCTGCGTTTCAATAGAGGAAGTGTTCCAGGCCGTGCAGGATCGCAAGGCCGATTTCGGCGTCGTGCCGGTAGAGAATTCCTCCGAGGGCGCTGTCAGCAGCACGCTGGATCGGCTGATGAGCGCCAGTCCACCGATCTGCGGCGAAATCGAGCTGCGCGTGCACCACTGCCTGATGGCGCGCACCGCGGATCCGGATCGCATCGAGCGCGTATGCGCGCATCCGCAGGCGCTGGCACAGTGCCGCCGCTGGCTGGATGCGCAACTGCCCGGGGCCGCACGGGTGCCGGTGAGCAGCAATGCCGAAGGCGCGCGCCGCGCGCGTGACGAAGCCGGCACCGCGGCCATCGCCGGCGAGGTGGCGGCCAGCGTGTATGACCTCGTTGTGCTCGCCGGGAACATTGAGGATCACGATCACAACACCACGCGGTTCCTGGTACTTGGCCGCCGGCGGCCGGGACCCAGCGGCGCCGACAAGACCAGCATCCTGGTATCGGGCAATCGGGCGCGGGCCGGGTCACTGTTCCGGCTGCTCGAGCCGCTGGCCAGGTACAAGGTCAACATGACCCGCATCGAGTCGCGACCTTCGCGGCTGCTCAAATGGGACTACGTGTTCTTCATCGACCTTGAAGGACATGCGAAGGACACACCGGTAGCCAAGGCGCTGGCCGCGCTGCGCAAGCGCAGCTCGCTGTATCGCGTGCTGGGATCCTATCCCCGGGCGGTGCTCTGAGCGCGCGGGCGGTGGCGACGGCCGCAGTGCGCGGCCTGGCGCCCTATGTGATAGGCAAGCCAATCTCCGAGCTTGCGCGCGAGCTGTAGATGGACGAGGGCTCGATCGTCAAGCTTGCCTCCAATGAGAATCCCCTGGGGCCGGGCCCGAAAGCTCTGGCTGCCATGCAGCGCGCGTTGCAGGACGTGTGGCTGTATCCCGATGGCAACGGCCACGACCTGAAGGCGGCCATTGCGCGCCGTCATGGCGTGGCGATGAGTCAGGTGACGCTGGGCAATGGCTCCAACGACCTGCTGGTGCTGCTGGCCGAGGCTTATCTGGCCGCTGAGTCGAGCGCGGTCTATTCGCAGCATGCCTTTGCCATTTACGGCCTCGCCGTGCAGGCCACGGGCGCGCGCGCCATCATCGTGCCAGCGCATCCTGCCGGGCATCCCATGGCGCTGGGGCACGACCTGGCGGCGATGCGCGCGGCGATCGACCCGCAGACGAAGCTGGTCTACATCGCGAATCCCAACAATCCCACCGGCACCTGGAATTCACCCCAGTCGCTGCGCGCATTCCTCGATGATGTGCCGCCACAGGTCATCGTGGCGCTCGACGAGGCCTACTTCGAATACTCACGGCGCGTGGATTGTCCCGACGGGATGGAACTGCTCGCGCGCTACCCCAACTTGGTGGTGCTGCGTACCTTCTCGAAGGCCCATGGGCTGGCCGGCGTGCGCGTCGGTTATGCCATCGCGCAGCCGGATGTCGCGGACATGCTCAATCGCGTGCGCCAGCCCTTCAACGTGAATATCCCCGCGCTGGTGGGCGCCGAGGCGGCACTGGCGGACGATGAGCAGCCGCGCCGTGCGCAGCAGCTGGTGGCGGAGGGGCTAAGGCAGCTGGGCACAGCGCTACCCGAACTGGGCCTCAAGATACTTCCCACCGCCGGCAACTTCGTGCTGGTGGATACCGGCGGCGACGGCAGGGCGGTCTATGAGCGGCTCCTGCGCCACGGCGTTATCGTGCGGCCCGTGGGCGGCTACGGCCTGCCGACCTGCCTGCGCATCACCATTGGCACGGCTGAACAGAACGAAAGGCTCATCCGGGCGCTGGCCGCCGTGATGCGCGGCAGCTGAGGTTGCATGAAGAACTGGCGCGTACTGCCTTCCACCGCCGTCCATGGACGCGTTCGCGTACCCGGCGACAAATCCATCTCGCATCGTTCGGTGATGCTGGGCGGCATTGCCGAAGGCCGCAGCGAGGTCACGGGTTTTCTCGCCGGCGCTGACTGCCTCGCCACGCTCGAAGCGTTCCGGACCATGGGTGTGGCGGTGGACCGTCACGATGAGACGTCGCTGACAGTGCAGGGCCGCGGCCTGCACGGACTGGCCGCGCCAGCTGGCGTGCTGGACATGGGCAACGCCGGCACCGCGATCCGCCTGTCGATGGGGTTGCTGGCCGGCCAGCGCTTTGATTCCACCTTGACCGGCGATGCCTCGTTGCGCGCCCGGCCAATGGAGCGCGTAGCCGCGCCGCTGCGGATGATGGGTGCACAGATCGACACCAGCGGCGGCAAACCGCCGGTCACCGTGCGGGCAGCGGCACGCCTCACGGGCATCGACTACACCCTGCCGATGGCGAGCGCACAGGTGAAGTCGGCCATCCTGCTGGCCGGTCTGTATGCGGAAGGGCAAACCCGTGTGACCGAGCCTGCGCCAACGCGCGATCACACCGAGCGCATGCTGCGCGGCTTCGGCCTTGAAGTGGTCACCGCGGGCGCGACGGTACGGCTGCAGGGGCGGCAGAAGCTGCAGGGCACACGCATCGAGGTGCCCGGTGATATTTCCTCGGCTGCCTTCTTCCTGGTTGCCGGCTGCCTGGCCGGCCGGGACGATTTCGTGGTTGAGAACGTCGGCATCAATCCGACCCGCACCGGCATCCTGGACATCCTGCAGCTGATGGGGGCTGATCTGCGCTTGCACCCGCGCGCCAGCCATGGCGGCGAACCCGTGGCCGATATCGAAGTGCGCCGCTCGGCCCTGCGTGGCATCGACGTGCCGGAGCGATTCGTGCCGCTGGCGATCGATGAGCTGCCGGTGCTGTTCATCGCCGCGGCCGGTGCCGAAGGCGAGACCGTGTTCACCGGTGCCGCCGAACTGCGCGTGAAGGAGAGCGACCGGCTGGCCGTGATGGCCGAAGGCCTGGGCCGGGTTGGCGTGCCCAACGAATTGCTGCCTGATGGCATCCGCATCGTCGGGGGCCAGCGCCTGCAGGGCGCCGCCGTCAACAGCTACGGGGATCACCGGATTGCCATGTCGTTCGCAGTGGCGAGCCTGCTGGCCGACAGCGAGCTGACCATTTGCGATGTGGAGAACGTGGCCACCTCATTCCCGGGCTTCGTTGCCACCGCCCGCGCCTGCGGCCTGAGCGTGGGCGGCGCGTGAACGGTACGCCGGTCATTGCCATCGATGGCCCTTCCGGCTCCGGCAAGGGTACGGTGAGCCGCCGCGTTGCCAGCCAACTGGGCTGGCATTTGCTCGACAGTGGTGCGCTGTACCGTCTGGTGGCACTGGCCGGCCAGCGGGCGGGTCTGACCGCCGGCGACGAGGGCGGGCACGCCGCGCTGGCGGCGCGCATGGCGGTGACCTTCGGTCAGCGGCCGGACGGGGACGAGCTGGTGCTGCTGGGTGCATCGCAGGAGGATGTGACTGGAGCGATCCGTACCGAGGTGGCGGGGCAGGGCGCCTCGCGGGTGGCCATCTGGCCGGGCGTCCGCGCCGCCCTGCTGCAGCGCCAGAGAGACTTCGCCCAGCCCCCCGGTCTGGTGGCTGATGGGCGCGACATGGGGACGGTGGTTTTCCCCACCGCTGCGCTCAAGATCTACCTCACCGCGAGCCCCGAAGAACGGGCCCGAAGACGCCATAAGCAGTTGAAAGACAAGGGTTCCGGTGCTAGCCTTGCCGCCCTTTCGCAGGAGATAGCCGAGCGCGACCAGCGGGATTCAACCCGCGCCGTGGCGCCGCTTGTACCCGCCGCGGACGCCATTGCCGTCGACAGCACCAGCCTCAGCATCGAGGCGGTGGTGGAACGGATCATGGCCGAGGCACGGGCGCGCGGGCTGTAGTTCCAGCGTAAGGGGTTATATGGGTCGGGCGCCGCATGGATGCGGTTAAAGCCCGTTTTTCAACACAACCGTGCCGCCCGCAGGAAGACGACTGGGCCGCACGCAACGAGTGATACATGACCGAATCTTTCAGCGAACTGTTCGAACAAAGCCTGGCCAACCAACGCATCCGCCCGGGCCAGATCCTCACCGGCCGGGTCATCAGCGTCAGCGCCGACATGGTCATCGTCAATGTGGGGCTGAAGTCCGAAGCAGTCATTCCCATTGAACAGTTCCGCAACGAGCGCGGCGAAGTCGAAGTCGTCGAGGGTGACGATGTCGAAGTGGCGCTGGATGCCATCGAGAATGGCAACGGGGAAACCCACCTCTCGCGCGACAAGGCCAAGCGTGCCCGCACCTGGACCCGCCTCGAGAAGGCCTTCAACGAATCCGAGATCGTCACCGGCATCATCACTGGTCGCGTCAAGGGCGGTTTCACCGTCGAACTGGAGAACGTGCGCGCCTTCCTGCCCGGTTCGTTGGTCGATGTGCGCCCCGTGCGCGACACCAGCTACCTCGAGAACAAGCCGCTTGAGTTCAAGGTCATCAAGCTCGACCAGAAGCGCAACAACGTGGTGGTGTCGCGCCGTGCCGTGGTGGAGCAGGAGTTCTCGGCCGAGCGCAGCGCGCTGATGGACAACCTGGCCGAAGGCACGGTGGTGAAGGGCACGGTCAAGAACCTCACCGATTACGGCGCCTTCGTCGACCTCGGTGGCATCGACGGCCTGCTGCACATCACCGACATGGCCTGGAAGCGCGTCAAGCATCCTTCCGAGGTCGTGCAGGTGGGCCAGGAAGTGGATGTGCGCATCCTCAAGTTCGACCGCGAGCGTTCGCGCGTATCACTGGGCCTGAAGCAGCTGGGCGCCGATCCGTGGGAGAACATCGCCCGCCGCTACCCGCCCAACACCC
>DATKBK010000187.1:0-2578 GCA_035514045.1 Steroidobacteraceae bacterium
GCCGCCACCTGCGTCAGCTCCAGGCGCGGTGCGCATTCGTCCAGCAGCTCATCCACCAGTGGACGCAGGTCGATGCGCATTGCGTCCTCCAGTCCGCGCCGTTGCTCCACCTGCGCCAACAGCAGCAGCCGCTCGCTCAGCGACTGCAACCTTGCGGTCTCCACATCGATGTTGGCGAGGAACCGCTCGCGTTGCTCGGGTGTCATGTCCCGGCGCAGCAGTTCTGCCGCGCCCTGGATTGCGGCCAGCGGGCTCTTCAGTTCGTGCGTCAGCGTCTGCACGTAGCGCTCGACGTAGGCCTTGCCCTCCAGGCGCGTGCGCATGGTGTCCAGCGCCGTGGCCAGCTGCGCCAGCTCGTGGCCAGGCAATTGCGGCAGGGCCGGACGCTGGCCGGCCGTCACAGCATCGGCAAAGCGGGTCAGGCGCCGGATCGAATGACTGAGCCACCACGAAAGCAGGCCGCCAAGCACCACGCCAGCCAGCATGCCGAATATCGCCAGCTGTACCAGCTCGCGCTCGGCCAGCGCGATGAACGGTTGCACGCTGGCATTGGGCTTGGCTACCGTGACCACGCCGATGATGCGTTCGCCGTCGCGCACCGGCGCCGCCACATGCATCACCGTCGACAGCTCGTCGCCCGGCACCGCCTCGGTGCTGCGTGCGCCATAGCGGCCGCGCAACGTCAGGAACACATCGCGCCACTGCGAATAATCCTCGCCCACGGCCAGGCCCGCCGAATCGAGCAGCACGATGCCGCGCGCATCGGTGACGTAGATGCGGTGACTCACGGCTTGTTTGCGGATGCCCCAGATATCCGCACCAGGATCGCGCTCCCCGTACGCGGTCAGCACGCGTGGCAGATCGCCCTGCGCCAGGGTACCGGCCTGCATGTCCGCCGCCAGCATCTCGGCCAGCAGGTTGGCCGTATCGACCAGGGTCTCTTCGGTCGACTGCCGTACCGCGGGCTTGATCGCCTCGATCACCCGGCCCAATGCGAACCAGCCGGCAACTACGATCAGCAGCGTGCCGGTCAGGAACAGCCGCAGCGTCAGCGACAGCGACTTCACCGCGTGCCCGGCGCCGCAGCCGGCTGGTAGCTATAGCCGAAGCCGCGGTGCGTTTGGATGGGCTCACGCGCCGGCTGGACTTCGCGCAAGCGGGCGCGCAGCGCCTTGATGTGCGTGTCGATGTTGCGCTCGTAGCCGGCGTCATGCGCCATGCCCAGCGCCAGCAGCAGCTGTTCGCGGCTCTGCACCTGCTCCGGGTGCGCCACCAGCTGCTGCAGCAGGCGGAACTCCAGCGCCGTCAGCTTCAGCGGCTGGCCCAGGTACCTGATCGAAAGGCGCTGCGCGTCGACCTGGAACTCTTCCATCGCCGCGGGCGGCGGCGTGGCGCCGCCGCTGCGCTTGAGGATGGCACGCACGCGCGCCACCACCTCGCGCGGACTGAACGGCTTCACCACATAGTCGTCGGCGCCGATCTCCAGCCCCACCACCCGGTCGATCTCCTCGCCGCGTGCGGTCAGGAACATCACCGGCACGGCGCTGAACGCGCGCAGCAGCTTGCAGGCTTCGAAGCCGGTCATGTCGGGCAGCCCGACATCCAGGATCACCAGGTGGAAGGTCCCGCCGCGCAGCAGTTCCAGCGCTTCTGCCGCCAGCGCCACGCGCTGCGCCGCGAACCCCTCGCTGGTCAGCGCGAACAGCAAGGTGTCGGCAATCGCGACCTCATCCTCGACCACCAGGATCTGGCGCATCGGGCCTGGCGCTCAGTGCGTCAGCGCATAGACCGCGAAGTTCACACCCATGCGCAGGCCCATGGTGGCGGCGTCCGCCGGGTAGTCCGGGTCATCGGCCCACTGGAATGAATCGCTGACGTCGTTATTGAATGCGATGGCCACCATCACGCGGTCGTTGTCATCGAGGATGGCGCGCCACCGTGGCACGGCGCCATCGTCACGATAGCCGCTGCCACCGCCGAACAGCGAATTCATGTTCGGCACCTGCTGCTTGCGGCTCAGGTCGTAAACTGTGTGGAACAGCGGATGATCGTCCGGCAGATCGACGATGTCGCGATCAGGGAAGATGCGGGACATCCCTTCGACGAATCCCTGCCACTCCTGGGAGCCGAAGAAGCTGTCGCAGAACAGGAAGCCGCCGCGCTCCAGGTAGTCACGCAGCTTCACCACCATGTCGTCATCGAGGTTCCAGCTACCGGGAAGGCCCACGATCAGGAACGGCCAGTGGAACACGTCGTCGCCATCTTCCAGATTCACCGGCTGTTCCACCGACCGCACGTCGATGGTGGTCAGGCGTTTGAGAATGCTGGCGTAGTAGCGATCGCCCTTGGGGTAGTCCACTGCCCAGCTCGTGCCGCCCTGGCGCCAGTCACCACCGCCGCGACGGAAACCACCGAAGCCGCCGCCCCAGCCCGGCGGATACATCAGCCGCGCCACGACGAATCCCCCTGGCTCGCGCCAATCGGCGGGCAGCTCGGTGTAGTCGGCTTGCGCTTCCATCCCGCGCAGCACGCGGAACTCGCGCTGCGCCAACGCCGCGCCCGCAACCGTCAACAGGCC
>DATKBK010000188.1:0-7576 GCA_035514045.1 Steroidobacteraceae bacterium
TCCTGGGCCACGCGGGCCCGGCGTGCGCTGAGGTCCAGCTGGCGGGCACGCGCGCCCGGTTCATACAGGGCGGGGTCGGCCAGACCCGTGTCCAGTTCCCCGGCCATGGCAGCCAGCTCCTGCATGCGCTTCTCGACCCGTGCCAGGCGCGTGCGCACCGAGGCCAGCGCCTTGCGCTGCTCTGCGCTATCGCGCCGTCGCTGCTGCTGCGGCACGCGTGCGCCGGCCGCATCAGCGCTGGCCTTGCGCGCAATGGGCTGGGCTGGTGGTTCTGCAGCCGCGGCCAGCGGCAGGGGTGGCGCGGCGCCACTGCCCTTCGCCAGCCAGCGCGCGTAATCGTCCAGATCGCCGTCGAATTCCTGCACGCGGCCACCGGCCACCAGCAGGAAACGGTCGGTCACGGTGGCCAGCAGGTGACGGTCGTGCGAGACCATGACCACTGCGCCGGTGTATTCCTGCAGTGCCATCGCCAGCGCCTGGCGCATCTCCAGGTCCAGGTGGTTGGTGGGCTCGTCGAGCAACAGCAGGTTGGGGCGGGGCCAGGCCACCAGTGCCAGTGCCAGCCGTGCCTTCTCACCGCCGGAGAACGGATCCACGGCCTCGAACACCCGATCGCCGCGGAAGCCAAAGCTGCCCAGGTAGTTGCGCAGCTCCTGATCGGTGGCGCGTTGGCCGAGGCGCTGCGACAGGCGCTGCAGGTGCAGCAGCGCCGAGGCCGCCGGGTCCAGCTGTTCCAGCTGGTGTTGCGCGAAGTAGCCCACCGCAAGATCCCGCGCATCATCGCGGGTGCCACCGCGCGCCGGCAGCTCGCCAGCCAGCAGCTTGATCAGGGTCGACTTGCCGGCGCCGTTGCGACCCAGCAGCGAGATGCGATCGCCCGGATAGATGGTGAGATCGACGCCAGCCAGCAGCACCTGCTCGCTATAGCCCGCGGACTGTCCCTGGAGCGCCAGCAGCGGGCGCGGCAACTTCAACGGCTCGGCAAAACTGAATTCGAACGGTGAATCCACATGCGCCGGCGCGATGCGCTGCATGCGCTCCAGCGCCTTGCTGCGACTCTGCGCCTGACGGGCCTTGGTGGCCTGGGCGCGGAAACGGCGCACGAAGTCTTCCATGTGCGCGATCTCGCGCTGCTGCTTGTCGTAGAGCGAGGCCTGCTGCGCCAGGAGGCTGGCGCGCGTGTCTTCGAACGCTGAGTAGTTGCCGGTGTAGGCCGCCGCCTTCTGCTGCTCGATATTGACGATGCGGTTGACCACCCGATCAAGGAACTCGCGGTCATGCGCGATCAGCAGCAGCGTGCCCTGGTAATCCTTCAGCCAGCCTTCCAGCCAGACGATGGCGTCCAGGTCCAGGTGGTTGGTGGGTTCGTCGAGCAGCAGCAGCTCGGAACGGCACATCAGCGCGCGCGCCACGTTCAGACGCACGCGCCAGCCGCCGGAGAATGCACGCACGGCACGGGTTTCGTCGGCCGTGGTGAAGCCCAGGCCATGCATCAGCTGGGCGGCACGCGCGCGCGCATCATAGCCGCCGATGGCTGCGTAGCGGGTGTACAGATTGGCAAGCGCGGTACCGTCGACATGGGCGGCCTCGGCGGCGGCAATGCGCTCTTCAACCTCGCGCAGCTCGGTATCACCATCAAGCACGAACTCGATGGCCGCGCGCTCGCTGGCGTCCAGTTCCTGTGCCACATGGGCCACCGCCAGGTTCGACGGCATGCTGAAAGTTCCGGCATCCGGCTGCAGCTCGCCGCGCACCAGCGACAGCAGGCTGGACTTCCCGCTGCCGTTCTCGCCGGTGATGCCGATCTTCTCGCCGCGGAACAGGCTGAAACTGGCATCGGCGAACAGCACGCGGGGGCCGCGGCGCAGGGTAACGGCGTCGAACTTGAGCATGGGGCGCGAAGCTTAGAGGTAGAATGGCGGGATGAACAATCCAATCCAGCCCGGGATTCGCCTGGCCGGGACGGCTCTGGCCGTCGTGCTGGGTCTGGGCCTGGCCGCTCCTGCGGTGGCTGAAGTGCAGGCCAGTGACGGCTGGGTGCGGGCCACCGCACCGGGTGCAAAGGTTGCAGCCGCCTATCTCACGCTGCGCAACACCGGCGACGAAGACCGCAAGCTGCTGAAGATTGTTTCACCCGTCAGCGACGAGGTGAGCATCCATCGCACCAGCATCACCGAAACGGGCGTGGCGCGCATGTGGCCGATGGCCCTGCTCGCCGTCGATGCCGGCACCACGCTGCGGCTCGAGGCAAGCGGCCTGCACGTGATGTTGAATGCGCTGAAGACGCCGCTGGTCGCAGGCCAGAAAGTGCCGCTGACGATGAAGTTCGATGGCGGCGAAGCCGAGTTCACGCTGGTGCTCGAGGTCAGGCCGCTGACCGCGGGCGCCGACGGGCACGCGCACCACTGAAGACCGCGCCTGGGCGATGCCGGGCCGTTCAGCCTCCGGCCCGCTTCGCCTCGTACCCCAGCTTGGCAAGCTCGGCCACCAGCCGGTCGCGGTGTTCGCCCTGGATTTCGATCCGGTCGCCGCGCACCGCGCCACCGGCACCACAGTGCCGCTTCAGCCGGCCGGCCAGTTCGGCAAGCGCATCATCGGCCAGCGGCAGGCCGGTGATCACCGTCACCCCCTTACCGCCGCGGCCGGCGGTCTCGCGGGCCACGCGGATCTTCGGCGGGCCGGCCGGGGAAGGGCGCGCAGCCGCCTGCCGGACGGGCTTGTCCATGACCACGCCCCGGAATGTATGGACCGGTTTCATGTGCCGGAATTGTAGGGCGGGAATGGTTGGCGCCAAAAGCGCGGTATGATGCCAATCGGCATGGGCAACCCGCTCCAATAACTAGATGCACGAAGCCGCGGTAATCCTCGGCCTGATCATCCTCAACGGGTTGTTCGCCTCGGCCGAGCTGGCACTGGTCTCGGCACGCCCGTCGCGGTTGAAGGCGCTTGCCGAAGCGGGCAACCTCGGCGCCCGCGCCGCGCTGGCCTTGCTCGCTGACCCCACCCGGCTGCTCTCCTCGGTGCAGGTGGGCATCACGCTGGTGGGCATCCTGACCGGTGTCTACAGCGGCGCCGCCTATTCCGCGGAGCTCGCCGCCTGGCTTACCGGCGTCAATGTGCGGGTCGAACCTTACTCCCAGGAGCTGGCATACGGGCTGATCGTGGTGGTGATGACCTATTTCTCGATCGTGCTCGGCGAGCTGGTACCCAAGCGCCTGGCGTTGACCTACGCCGATCGATGGGCAGTGCTGGTGTCGATTCCGATGCAGTTCATCTCGCGCTTCGGTGCACCGGTGGTCTGGCTGCTGCAGCGTTCCACCGACGCGCTGCTGAAACTGCTTCCCGTGGCGTCCAAGAAGCAGTCGGAGATCACCGATGACGACGTGCGCGCGCTGGCCACCGAGGGCATGCACTCCGGCGCGCTGCACCAGCACGAAGCCGAGATGATCGATTCAGTGCTGAGGCTGGCCGACCGCAGCATCGGCGCCATCATGGTGCCGCGGGGCGACATCCTGTGGCTGGACATCGATGAGCCGGTGGCCACGTTGTGGGACGAGGCGCGGCGCAGCGGTCATGCGCGCTTCCTGCTGTGCCGGGGCGAACTGGAGCAGCTCATCGGGGTGATCTCGCTGGCGAACCTTGGCGAGGCATTGCGGCGCGGCCAGATTGACGCCGAGGTGGATGTGCAGCCACCGCTGCATGTGCCGGAGGGCATCTCCATCCTGCGGTTGCTCGAGACCTTCCGTCGCTCCAGCGTGCACCTTGGCGTGGTGACCAACGAATACGGCGGCATCGAGGGCCTGGTCACGCCGGCCGACATCCTCAAGGCCATCGCGGGCGACATGCCGGAGATGGGCAGCCGCGACGCCGCCGGCGCGCTGCAGCGCGAAGATGGCAGCTGGCTGATTGACGGCCATCTGGCCATCCATGAAGCCGAGCGCGCGCTGGGCCGCAAGGATCTGGCGCGCGGCGACAACTACAACACCATGGCGGGCTTCGTGCTCTGGCACCTGGGGCGCATGCCGGTGCCGGGTGAGAAGCTGGCCTGGCGCGATCTTTCGGTCGAGGTCGTCGACATGGATGGCCATGTCATCGACAAGCTGCTGGTGCAGCCGCGCAGCGCGCAGGGATTGCACTCGGGCGAATTCCAGAAAGGAATCCAGCCCTGACAGGCCGGCGCAGATACGCCGGGCCTGCCCCGGCGCTGTATTAGAACGTCTTGGCCAGCGTCACGAACGCGCGGCGTCCGAAGTAGTCATAGCCGCTGTACAGGAAGCTGTTGCCCACCCGGTTGGAATAGAAGCCGGGGGTGACGGTCTTCGGCGTGGCATCGGTGAGGTTGCGCACGCCGACGATCACTTCCCAGTCATCTGCCCCTTCGTACTGCATCGACAGGTTGTGGGTCATGTAGGCGCTGGCGCGGAAGTTGTACGGATCGACCGCCGGGTCCACTTCCAGGTAGTCGTTGCTGTCCTGGGTGCCCACGTAGATCAGCCCGTAGTAGGCGGTCCAGTTCTTCCACTCGTAGCGCAGGTCCATGTCGCCGACCCAGCGGGGCGCGGTCACGGTGCCGTTGTACTTGTCGATCGGATCGGTGGGCAGCAGGCGGCTCTGCTGCTTGGTGTAACGCGTGGTCCTGAGGTCGGCGGTGAATTCGCCCAGGCCGAGGTCCCTGACATACCGCAGGTTGAAGTCCAGGCCCGCGGCAGTCTGCGAGGCGATGTTGAGGTAGTTGTCGTCGACCTTCAGCTCGTCGTTCTCGTCGCGCACGCTGAACGCGCAGTAGCTGCCGCCGGCGCGGAAATCAGGATCGCCGTAGCACAGGTTGAGCAGGTTGCCACCGCCGATCTGCGACACCTGGTTGTCGACCTTGATCTTCCACCAGTCAATGGCGAACGACAGGTCGCCTGCCGTCGCCGGCAGGGGCGGCTGCAGGATAATGCCCACCGTATTGGCGCGCGAGTCCTCACTTTGCAGCCCAGTTGCGGCGCCGCCCGCCGAGTTTACCTCCACGCCACTGGCCTGGATGAAGTTGGCGGGTAACCCTTCGGCCGCACAGTTGATGTACACGAAGGAGCTGGGGGGCAAGTCGCCGTACAGGTGGCAGGGGTCGGTCTCCTGCGGCAGGAATCCGGAAGTGGGCGACAGGAACTGCTCGAAGATCGCCGGCGCCCGGTACGAAGTGCCGGTCGTGGCCCGCAGCCTGACCCAGCCAACCGGGGTGTAATTCAGGCCGATCTTATGGGTTGTATCCGAACCATATGAATCGTAGTCGGTGTAGCGCGCCGACAGGTTCAAGGTCAGGTCCTCGGCCCCGGTCACACCTGCAAGCAGCGGGATGTCCAGTTCGCCGAACACCTCCTGCACGCTGTCCTTGCCGCGGGTGATGCCCGCCGACGAGAAAGCATAAAGGTTCCCATTCAGCATCTCGTCGTCTGGCACATCGTTGATCGACATCCAGCGGACCTCGGCACCGATCGCGCCGCGCAGCCGGCCATAGGGCAGGTCGAGCAACGCTCCGTTGGCGATCGCCGAGATGGTCGATTCCTTGTAGAGCGTATTGCCGGTGATGTCGTGCCAGATGTAGTCGCGGTAATCCTGCGGGATGTTGCTGCCGAGGTACTGCTCGTCCAGCAGCGGCACCGGAACGCAGCCGGAGCCCGGCGTGGTCACATTCACCTCGCAGGTGTAGGTGAGGCCATCGAATCCCACCCGCGTCGGGCCATTGAAGCCCGGCGCGACCTGGGTCACGTACATCGCATTGTTGACGCGGTCATTGAGCGCCGACTCGAATGTGTAGCTGCCGTCGGAGCGATTGATGGTTGCATTGATGTCATAGGTCCAGTCGCCGGCGAACGTCAGGTTGCCGCGCAGGCCGGTAACCAGCCTGCTGAAGTCGGCGGTCTGGCGCGATACGTCATTGCCGAAGAACGAAAATGCACGCGCGATGACGTAGTTGCCGAAGTCGTTGATCGCCACCCCGCCCCAGTCAAGCCCTGGGCCCGGGGCGTAGATGGCGTCTGGCACGAAGGGGTGGTTGCTGAAGTCGTCCCCGACCTGGTAGTCGAGCGACAGCTGGCGGGAGCCGATCTGCTTCGACTCGCGCCGATGATAGGCGGCCTCGAAATACAGCTCGCCGTTGCCCAGCGCGCCAGTGTCATAGGCGCCGGACAGAAACGCCGTGTAGTTCTTCGTCGGTGATATCAGGGAATCGTTCAACTGCCGGCGGTCGAACCCAGGCCGGTCCCCCAGCGGATCCACCCCGCGCCAGCCCGGGATGGGCGTGGTGACGGAGTCATCCGGAGTGGCGCGCAGGAACAAGCACGGGTCGTAATCTGGCAGCTCGCAGATTGGCGCGACGATGTAATTGTGTGCAATGCCGGATGCAACCCCATCCAGCGAGGAGATGGGGAAGCATCGCGGTGAGCCGTCCTCATTCAGAATGGAGAAGTCCGGATCGTACTCCCCGGTCTGCGGATCGATCAGCACCTGGGTGGGACAGCTGGCCCAGTCGCGCTGGCCCACCGCAAGGTTGGAGCGCTCGTAGTACTCGATGCTGCCGAGCAGCTGGCCGCGGTCGCTGGAGCGGCCGCCGGAGAGCGAGAACGTGGTGGTGTTGCCGCCGCCGTCAAAGGTGGAGTTGCGATGGGCCTCGACCGTGAAATCGTTGACGCCGTTCTTGGTGATGATGTTCACCACGCCGGCCACGGCGTCGGAACCGTAGGTGGAAGAGGCGCCGTCCTTCAGGATCTCGATGCGGTCGACGATTGCAGAGGGCAGGACATTCAGGTCGGCCGAGCCCACCGAACCGCGCGTGCCGGCCGGAGCCAGGCGCCGGCCGTTGAGCAGCACCAGCGTACGCACGGCACCCAGGCCGCGCAGGCTCAGCGTGTTGACACCGGGGCCGCCGTCCACGACGTAGGAACCAAAATAATTGTTGATCTGCTGCCCGCCACCGCTGACCGTCGAGCCCTGCAGCACGTCACTGGTGGACGACAATCCGGCCAGCACCGAGCCTTCGCGGGTGATGACCTGGATGGGCGAGGCTGAGGTGAAGGCGTCCTTGCGAACATGCGACCCCGTGACGACCACGGTGTCGAGCACGACTTCATCTCCGGTGTTCTCTTCCGTCGTCACTTCGGCGGCGGTGGCGTGACTGACACCCAGCAGGAACAGGGCTCCCGCGGTCCACATCCCAACATGGCCGGGCATGCGTGGCGCAATCGGCTTGGACATGATGCTGATCTCCTGGATGCCTGACAGAATCATTGGGGTTGCAAACGATTGATGTGGCTTAGGTTCAAGCCCCGCGCTACGCTGGCGACTGACATTAACACGCTGTAATGACCCATTCAAAGCGACACCGATCACAAGACTTTAGTGCAGCGCGCAATTCGCGTCGCGCGCTGGTCATGGTATTGATAACCAGTGCTCAAATCAGCGGAGAATTCCGTGCGCCAACCCGTAGCAATTCTCGTTCTGGCCGCTTGCCAGCCGCTGCTGGCCGCCGACAATCGTCCCGCGCCACCTGCCATCGAAGTGATGGCGGCCTATCCGAAGCTTGCGAGCGTCGACG
>DATKBK010000189.1:0-2932 GCA_035514045.1 Steroidobacteraceae bacterium
CGAGCACCATTTCGCTGGCTTCCTTGGCCGCTTCCGTGCCCTTGTGCCCCATCGCGATGCCGATGTCGGCCTGCTTGAGTGCAGGCGCATCATTCACCCCGTCACCGGTCATCGCCACGGTATGGCCCAGTGACTGCAGCGCACGCACGATACGCAGCTTGTGTTCCGGGCTGCTGCGGGCAAACACGTGGGTGACGACGGCTTGCGCCGGCAGGTCGGCATCGCTGATGGCTTCCACCTCCCGGCCCGTCAGCGCGCGCGGATTCTCTGCCAGCCCCAGTTGCCGCGCGATCGCCGCCGCCGTGGCGGCATGGTCGCCGGTGATCATCTTCACCTGGATGCCCGCACCGCGACATTCCGCTACGGCCACCACTGCCTCCTCACGGGGAGGATCGATGAAGCCTGCAATGCCGACGAAGGTCAGGTCTTTCACGGCGGCCACGGAGAATGCACCGGGCACTTGCACCAGACGCCTGAATGCGAATCCAAGCACGCGCTGGCCCTGCTCGCCGGATGCATTGATGGCCCCTCGCCAGAGGTCGGGCTGAAGCGCGGTGACCCTTCCCTCTGCATCCAGCTGGTCGGCACTCAGGACCAGCAACTGTTCCGGTGCCCCCTTCACGCAGACCAGCGCCGCACCGTCGTCGCCCTCTGCGTGCAGGGTGGCCATGAAGCGGTATTCGGGGTCGAAGGGCACCTCGTCCAACCGCGGATACAGGCTGCGAGTGGCCGCGGCATCCAGCCCCGCTTTGCCGGCCAGTGCCAGCAGCGCGCCTTCCATCGGGTCACCGTCGATCCGCCACAGCCCCGCCTTCTCATGCAGGCGGGCGTCATTGCACAGCAGCCCGATGCGGGCCAGCCGCTGCGCCAGCGACTTGGACTTGTCGCCACCAGACTGCGCCATGATATGACCCTGCGGTGCATAGCCGCTGCCCTCGATGGCAACTTCGCCAGCGGCGCTGACCACGCTGCGCACCGTCATCTCATTGCGCGTCAGCGTGCCGGTCTTGTCGGAGCAGATCACGGTGGTGGCACCCAGGGTCTCGACTGCTGGCAGCCGGCGGATGATCGCCTGGCGCGTGCCCATGCGCCGCACACCCAGAGCCAGCGTGATCGTGATCACCGCGGGCAGCCCCTCTGGCACCAGCCCCACGGCCAGTGCAACGACGACCATCAGGGCATCGACCCATAGGTAGTCCCGCAGCAGCACCGCGACCACGAACAGGGCGGCCGCCAACAGCAGTGCAAACAGCGTGAACCGGCGCCCAAACTGGCGCATCTGCTCCAGCAGTGGGGTGGTCAATTCCTGCACGCCGCCGATGAGTGTGCCGATGCGGCCCACCTGGGTGGCGGGGCCGGTAGCCACGACCACCGCTGAAGCCTGGCCCGCAGCGATCAGCGTGCCCGAATGGAGCATGCATAGCTGATCAGCAAGTTCGGCGTTGCCCTCGACCGCATCGACGGATTTGTCCACCGGTACCGACTCGCCAGTCAGCACCGACTCGTCGACCCGCAGGCCCCGGCAGCGCAGCAACCGCGCATCGGCCGGCACCCGGTTGCCCGCTTCGAGCAGCAGGATATCGCCCGACACCAGCTCGGCCACGGGAACGGACGTGGGCTCGCCCCCTCGCAGCACCTGCGCCACAGCCTTGAGCATCGCGCGCAAGGCGATCATGGCTTCTTCGGCGCGCCCTTCCTGCACGTAACCGACGATGGCATTGACCGTCACTACAACGGCGATGACCGCCGCATCGACGAAGTGCCCGAGCACCAGCGCGAGTGCCGATGCGGCCAGCAGGAACAGGATCAGAGGATCGTTGAAATGCCGCAGCAGGCGCCGCCAGGCAGGTAGGGCGACGGCAGCAGGCAGTTCATTGCGTCCATCACGGGCGAGCCGGGCAGCGGCCTCGCCTGCCGACAAGCCGGTGGCAGACGTGGACAGGGACTGCAGCACGCTGTCCGTCGGCTGCGCATGCCAGGCTGCGACCAGGGGCAGCGGCGAGGTCAAATGTTGTCGCCCTCGGTGGAGCTGCGTTGCACGCTTGCGCCACCCGCCCAGCGCCAGCCCAGGATGGCGGGCATGTCCTCGCCGTATTCGTTGATGTATTGCCGGTGTTCAACCAGCGCATCCTGCATGGCCTGCTGCGCAGGGGCGAAACCCTCGGGAGGTTGCGGCAGGCGCCGGATGACATCCAGCACCAGGTGAAACCGGTCGATATCATTGAGCACGCACATGTCGAAGGGCGTGGTGGTGGTCCCCTCTTCCTTGTAGCCGCGCACATGCAGGTTGCCATGGTTGGTGCGGCGATAGGTGAGCCGATGGATCAACCACGGATAGCCGTGGAAAGCAAAGATGATCGGCTTGCCTGTCGTGAAAATGGCATCAAACTCGGCATCGTCCAGGCCATGCGGATGTTCGCCGGGGGACTGCAGCTTCATCAGGTTCACGACATTGACCACCCGCACCTTCACGGTCGGCAGGTGCTTGCGGATCATACCCACGGCCGCCAGGGTTTCGAGGGTCGGCACATCGCCGCAGCAGGCCATCACTACGTCGGGTTCGCCACCGGCGTCGTTGCTGGCCCACTGCCAGATACCAATGCCGGCCCGGCAATGGGCAATGGCCTCGGGCATGTCCAGCCAAACCGGCGCTGGCTGCTTGCCGGCCACCACGACATTCACGTAATTGCGGCTGCGCAGGCAATGATCGGTTACCGAGAGCAGGCAATTGGCATCGGGTGGCAGATAGACACGGACGATGGATGCTTTCTTGTTGACCACATGGTCGATGAATCCGGGATCCTGGTGCGAGAAACCATTGTGGTCCTGGCGCCAGACATGGGAAGACAGCAGGTAGTTCAGCGAGGCAACTGGCCGGCGCCAGGGAATATCGTTGCAGACCTTCAGCCACTTCGCATGCTGGTTGAACATC
>DATKBK010000190.1:0-13110 GCA_035514045.1 Steroidobacteraceae bacterium
GCTGTCGGCCTTGCGGGCGGAGGATGCCCGCAGTCTGTGCGCCCTGATCGCGCGCCACCTGCCGGAGTCGCCGCCGCTGTTTCCTCCCGAACAACTCACTGACCGCAGCCAGAACTTCCGCATCGCCGAGATGATTCGCGAGAAGCTCACGCTGGAACTCAACGAGGAGCTTCCCTATGGCATCGCGGTGGAAGTGGAGGGCACCGGCGAGGAGTCTGACGGACAGCTCACCGTGAGTGCCGTGATCTGGGTCGATCGCCCCGGCCACAAGCCGATCGTGATCGGCGCGGGTGGCGATCGCCTCAAGCGCGTTGGCAGCGCGGCGAGGCGCGAGCTCAATGCGCTGCTCGGGCGGCGCTTTCATCTCACGCTGTGGGTCAAGGTGCGCGAGGACTGGGCCGACAATGCCCAGGCGCTGCGCCAGCTGGGCGTCGATTCGGAGTAGGTCATGCAGCATGCCGAACATGTCGCCGCGTTCGTGCTGCACCGGCGACCCTGGCAGGATGCCGGTCACGTGATCGAGTTGTTCACCGCGGACCACGGCCGCCTGTCGGTGTTTGCGCGCGGGGTGCGCGGGCCGCTGGCGCGGCTGGCTGGTGTGCTGCAGCCGTTCACGCCGCTGCTGGTGTCCTGGGCCGGGCGAGGCGAAGCGCCACGGCTGACGGGTGCGGAAGTCGACCGCGCCACGGCGGTGCCGGGGCCGCTGCTGCCAGAACGGCTGATGTCCGCCTGGTACTGCTCGGAACTCGTGCTGTCGCTCACCGTGCGTCATGATCCCCAGCCCGAGCTGTACGGCTGCTACCGCGAGGCGCTGGCCGGACTGCGTGGCAGCAGTACGCAGGAAAAGGTGCTGCGCCTGTTCGAGAAGCGCCTGCTCGAGGTGCTGGGCTATGGCCTGCCCGACCTCGACGAGGCACGCTTCGACGATGCGGCGGAGCTGCAGCGGGTGCGGCCATTGCTCAGTGCGCGCATGGCGCAGTGCCTGGAAGGCCGCGATCTGCGCACCCGCGGTGTGGCGCGCTCGCTGAGGGAATTCGAACGCAACTGGCAGGTGCAGGATCAATGAATTCCAGGACCGGCATCACGCTGGGAGTGAACGTGGACCATGTGGGCACGGTGCGCAATGCGCGCCATGCGCTGCATCCCGACCCGGTGCATGCGGCGCTGCTGGCCGAGCAGGCCGGCGCCGACAGCATCACCATGCATCTGCGGGAGGATCGGCGCCACATCATCGACCGCGACGTGTTCGCCCTGCTGCCGCTGATGCAGACCCGGCTGAACCTGGAGGTGGCCGTGACCGCCGAGATGCAGGGCATTGCGCTGCAGCTGCGGCCCACCGACTGCTGCCTGGTGCCTGAAAAGCGCACCGAGCTGACCACCGAGGGTGGTCTGGACGCGGCGGGGCAGCAGCCGGCGCTGCGCGAGGCAGTGGCTGCGCTGGCGGCGGCCGGCATCCGCGTGGCGCTGTTCATCGATCCGGAGCTGGCGCAGATCGACGCCGCCCGGGCAGTGGGCGCGCCGGTGATCGAGCTGCATACCGGCACCTATGCCCAGGCCAGCGGCGCAGCCCGGGCGCGGGAGCTGGAGCGACTGCGGACCGCCGCGCGCCATGCGGCAACGCTGGGACTCACGGTGCACGCCGGCCACGGCCTGGACTATCACAATGTGCAGCCGGTGGCGGCCATCCCCGAGATCGTCGAACTGAATATCGGCTATGCCATCATCGGCCGCGCGCTGTTCACCGGTCTTGCGGAGTCGGTGCGGGAGATGAAGGCCCTGATGCTCGCCGCGCGCCGATGAACCAGCTGGTGTTCGACATCGAGACCGTGCCCGATGTCGACTACGGCCGGCGCGCGCTGGGTCTTGATGGCTTGCCGGACGCGCAGGTGGCTGCGGCCATGTTCACGCTGCGCCGCGAGCACACCGGCAGCGATTTCCTGCCGCTGGAGCAGCAGCGCGTGGTGGCCATCGCCTGTCTGCTCAGGCGCGGCGATTCAGTGAAGCTGTGGAGCCTTGGCGATACCGCCAGCACGGAGCGCGAGCTGCTGGAGCGCTTCTTTGATGGCATCGAGCGGCTGACACCCGACCTGGTGTCCTGGAATGGCGGCGGCTTCGACCTGCCGGTGATGCACTACCGCTGCCTGCTGCATGGTGTGCGCGCCGCCCGCTACTGGGAGACCGGCGATGAGGACTCCGCCTTCCGCTACAACAACTACCTCAGCCGTTTTCACTGGCGGCACCTTGATCTCATGGACGTGCTGTCAGGTTTCCAGCTCCGCGGCCGGGCCTCGCTGGCGAATATCGCGCTGTTACTGGGCCTGCCTGGCAAGCTGGGCTTTTCGGGCGCGCAGGTGTGGGACGCCTTCCGCGCCGGCAACATCGAAGGCATCCGCCGCTACTGCGAGACCGATGTGCTGAATACCTTCCTGGTGCTGCTCGCCTTCGAGCGCATGCGTGGCCGGGTCACCCCGCAGGGGTACGAAGTGGAGTGTGCGCGGGTCCGCGAGCTGCTCGCTGCCTCTGGCGAACCGCATCACAAGGAGTTCCTGGCTGCATGGCCCGCGACCGCCTCCCAGTAAGCGGGACGGCCACTGGTCGCGTCGATGCACTGAACCACGACGGCTGGGGCGTGGTGCGCGGCGCGGGCAAGGTCACCTTCGTTGCCGGTGCGCTGCCAGGCGAGCTGGTGGAGTACCGTACCCGCCGCCGCGAGCGCAGCCACGACGAGGCGGAGCTGGTAGCGGTGCTCGAGCCGGCGCCCGACCGCATCGAACCGCACTGTGCGCACTACGGCGTGTGCGGCGGCTGCTCACTCCAGCATCTGGCACCGCAGTCGCAGCAACAGGTGAAGGATGCGCAGCTGCGCGAGACCCTGCGCCGCGTCGGCAAGGTCGAGCCGCAGGAGTGGCTGCCGCCGCTGGCCGGCCATCCCTGGGGCTATCGCCGACGCGCGCGACTGGGTGCGCGCTATGTGCACAGCAAGGGACGCTCGCTGGTGGGCTTTCGCGAGAAGATGAGCAGCTTCGTGGCCGAGGTCGAGCACTGCCCGGTGCTGCGGCCCGAGGTGGGCCGGTTGATCGGCGAGCTGTCGCGGCTGGTCACGTCGCTGTCGATCCCGACCCGCATTCCGCAGATCGAGGTGGCGGTGGGCGATGAGCTCACCGTGCTGGTGGTACGGGTGCTGGAGCCGCCAACCCCAGCCGACCGCGACCTGCTGCTGGCATTCGAACAGGCCCATGGCCTGCGCATCCTGCTGCAGGCCGGCCGCCCTGACAGCCTGGAACCGCTTTCGGGCGGGCAGCCATCGCTATGGTACGGGCTGCCGGACTACGGCCTGAAGCTGGCCTTCGAGCCGGCCGATTTCATCCAGGTCAACGGCGCCATGAACCAGCTGCTGATCAACCGCGTGCTGGAACTGCTGGCGGTGGATGCGCAGTCGGTGGTGCTCGACCTGTTTTGCGGACTGGGCAATTTCACCCTGCCGCTGGCCACTCGCGCCCGGCGGGTGGTGGGCATCGAAGGCGAGGCGGGGCTGATCGGGCGGGCACGGGCCAATGCGACCGCCAATGGCCTGTCGAATGTACAGTTCCATGTGGCCAACCTCGCTGGCGTCGACGCTGCCGAGCGTTGCCTGGCCTTGTCCGGCGGCAGCGGCTACTCCCATGTGCTGATCGATCCGCCGCGTACCGGTGCGCTGGACGTGCTGCCGGCACTGGCCCGGCTGGCCCCGCGGCGGCTTGCCTACGTTTCCTGTCACCCCGGCAGCCTCGCCCGTGACCTGGCAATTCTGGTAACAGAGCATGGTTTTTCGCTGCGCCACGCGGGTATTGTCGACATGTTTCCGCATACCAGCCACGTGGAGTCCGTCGCCATCCTGGACGGACCGCAACAATGACGAAGGGTAACTGGGGCACATGACGCTGGGTCCGCTGATGGTGGATGTCGCAGGTGGAGCGCTCACGCCGGACGATCGCGCGGTGCTCGCGCACCCGCTGATCGGCAGCGTGATCCTGTTCACGCGCAACTACGAGAGCCCGGAACAGCTGGCGGCCCTGGTGGCGGACATCCGTGGTCTGCGCTCGCCCCCCTTGCTGGTGGCGGTCGATCATGAAGGCGGACGGGTGCAGCGCTTCCGCGAGGGTTTCTCGGTGCTGCCGCCGATGCGCCGGGTCGGCCAGGAGTACGACCTGGATCCGAAGCAGGGGTTGGCCATGGCGCGCCTGCTGAACTGGCTGATGGCCGCGGAGCTGCGCGGGCTGGGCATCGACTTTTCTTTTGCGCCCTGCGTGGACCTGGACTATGGCGTGTCCGAGATCATTGGCGACCGCGCCTTCCACCGCGACGCCGAAGCCGTGGCGAAGCTGGCAGTAGCGGCCATGACCGGCATGCGCGAAGCGGGCATGGCAGCCACGGCCAAGCATTTTCCCGGCCATGGCGCCGTGGTGGCCGACTCCCATCTGGCGCTGCCCGTCGACCGGCGTGAGCTGGCAGACCTTGCCGCCGACCTGCTGCCCTATCGGCGGCTGATTTCCAATGACCTGGCCGCAGTGATGATGGCCCATGTGCTGTTTCCCGCCGTTGACGCGCTGCCCGCCAGCTTCTCGCGCCGCTGGGTAACCGATATCCTGCGTGGCGAACTGGGATTCCGTGGCGTGGTGTTCGCGGATGATCTGACCATGGAGGGTGCCAGCGTGGTGGGCGGCATCGTCGACCGTGCCGAAGCGGCGTTGGCCGCGGGCTGCGATGTGCTGCCCGTGTGCAACCGCCGGGAGAGCGTACTCGCGCTGCTCGATGGTCTGCGGTCCGTGCCGGGCCCGGCCAGCCAGGCACGGGTGCGGTTGATGCGTGGCAGAGAGGCGCCTGCGCGCCAGCAGCTGCTCGCCTCGGCCGCCTGGCGGCAGGGCCGCGACTGGCTGATCCGTTGCGGGCGGCCACCCGAACTTACCCTTACCTAGCGATCCAGGCTGAACGTGCACATGCAGGAACTCGACGGCGCTTTTGTTCGACGCGTGCTGGACTCGGCGCCGGAGGGCATTGCCATCTGCGATGCCCGCGCTACCGATCTTCCGGTCATTTACGTGAATGCGGCTTTCGAGCAGTTCACGGGCTACGCCGCCGCCGAAGTGCTCGGCGCCAACCTGCGCCTGCTGCACGGCGATGATCGGGATCAGGAGGGCCTGAAGCGCGTGCGCGAGGCCATTGCCCGCGGCGAGCCGTGTCGCGTGCTGCTGCGCAATTACCGCAAGAGCGGCGAGCTGTTCTGGAACGAGCTGACGCTGCAGCCCATGCATGCCGCCGACGGCGTGACCACGCATTTCGTGGCCTACTGCCGCGATGCGGCCGGCCGGCTGAAGCAGGGCGACAAGGCGCAGGAGACCGTGCCCTCGTGGCTGCGCGAGGACCGGGTCACTGGTGTTTTTTCCCGCGCCTGGCTCAACGAGCTGCTGGCGCGTGAATGGCTGATCGCCCGGCGCGAGGGCAAGCCGATCACGCTGGTGCTGTACGACGTGGATGCGCTCGGCAGTTTCAACGCCACCTACGGCAAGTCGGGCGGCGATGCCTGCCTGCGGCGTATTGCCCGCAGCATCGCCGGCGGCTTCCGCCGCGGCTCGGATGTGGTGGGCATCTGGCGCGAAGGCTGCATCGCCGTGCTGGCCGTTCATCGCAATGGCGAGGGCGAGACCGGCATCGTCGAACATGCGGCGGGCAATGTGCGTCGCATCGCCGACATGCGCATCCATCACCCGCGCGCGCCACTGCAGAAGTTCGTCACCGTGACCGCCAGTCTCGCCACGGTGCGGCCCAGCCGTGAGGAAGAACAACCGCAGCGGCTTATCGAGCGCGCCGAACAGGCCCTGCAGGAAGCCAAGCGCCACCTTCGCGGCGAACTGAATCAAGCGCCGGATTGACCGGCGCCCCGCGTCATTGCGGCAGCTAGTCGCCGCTGACGATGGCGAGCACGCCGATCGCCGGGTGATCGAAATAGTGGATCTCGTCGGCCTTTACCTGCCGCACCTCGGTGATGCGGTAGCGCTTGCCGCGGTCTTCGACCAGCAGATCGACACCCAGGTGCAGGTACGTGCCGCGCTCGAAGATCACCTTGCCGGTGATGCCGGGGACGCCCAGCTGCGTCGCCGAGACACCGCGGCGCAGGCGCAACGCGGCGGTGGTCTGCGGGAACGGGGTGGGCGCCTGCCGCCAGGCAGCGTGGCCAAGCACGCGCAGGCCGCCGTTGTTGAGGCGCGTGACGCTGCCGCCAAGCTTGCGCGAGGCCACCGTGGTGGCGACCACATCAGCGCCGGTAAACCCGGGTCGGGCTGACGAATCGGCCAGCGCACCCTCATCGGTGCCGTTGCGGAACACGATGATCTCGACGGTATAGCCGGCGGCCTGGGGCAGCGCAGGCAGTGCGAGGCCCAGCAGGACTGTGGCCAGGACCAGTCGCCGCAGGATGCCGGAAGTGGACTTCATCCTCTGCATTCTAGGCAAGCAGCGCCTCCCTGTCATGACGCTGCGTGCGGCAAGATGCGCTCCAGCAGCTGCGCGGCGAGCAGATGGCGTTGCGGTGGATCGGCGCCCAGCCCGATGCGCAGCTTCAGCTGGCCGTCAAGTCGCCAGGTCTTCGCCTCGCGCTGGATCAGGCGGATCACGGTGGCCGGGTCGACGCGATTGGTTTCCTCGAACACCACGTGGCTGGTGTGCGCGCCTACATCCAGGCGGCGGATGCCGGCCGCCCGACAGCGCTGCGTGAGGCGCGCCACCTGGAACAGGTGCTGCGCGGCTTCGGGCAGGGCGCCGAACCGGTCGCCCACCTCCGTCTGCAGGTCGTCCAGTCCGGCCTGGTCGGTCGCGGCGGCGATGCGCTTGTACAGTGCCAGGCGGGTCTGCACGTCGCCGATGTAGTCGGCCGGCAGCAGCGCCGGCAGATGCAGATTGACTTCGGTGCCGGCGGTGGTGGCGGGCATGTCGGCCGGGTCCTTGCCGGCCTTCAGCGCGCGCACGGTGGATTCGAGCATGTCCAGGTACAAGGTGAGGCCCACCTCGGTCAGCTCGCCGCTTTGCGCCTCGCCCAGATACTCGCCCGCGCCGCGGATCTCCAGATCATGGGTCGCCAGCACGAAGCCGGACCCCAGCTCCTCCATCGATTCGATTGCGTCCAGGCGCCGGCGGGCGTCGTCCGACAGTCCCCTGATTGATGGCACCATCAGGTGCGCAAAGGCGCGGTGGTGGGAGCGCCCGACGCGGCCACGCAGCTGGTGCAGCTGCGCCAGGCCCAGCCGGTCGGCCTGATTGATCAGGATGGTGTTGGCGGTGGGCACGTCGATGCCGCTTTCAATGATGGTCGTGCACAGCAGGAGGTCGAAGCGCCGGTGGTAGAAATCCACCATCAGCTGCTCCAATTCCCGTTCGCGCATCTGGCCGTGGCCGATGCGCAGCTGGGCCTCCGGCACGATGCGCTGCAGGTCCGCGGCGACCTTCTGGATGGTGTCGATTTCGTTGTGCACGAAGTAGATCTGACCGCCGCGGCGCAGCTCGCGCAGCACGGCCTCGCGGATGGTTGGCGCCTGCCATTCTCCGACCGTGGTGCGGATCGATACACGACCTGCCGGCGGCGTGGTGATCAGCGAAAGGTCACGCAGGCCGCCCATGGCCATGTTCAGCGTGCGCGGGATGGGCGTAGCCGTGAGGGTCAGCACATGCACCTCGGCGCGCAGTGTCTTGAGTCGCTCCTTGTCGCGTACGCCGAAGCGGTGCTCCTCGTCGACGATGACCAGGCCCAGGTCCCGAAAGCGCGGTTCCGCGTGCAGCAGGCGGTGCGTGGCTATCAGGATGTCGACCTTGCCGGCCGCCAGGTCCTCCAACACCGCGCGTGAGCTCTTCGCCGACCGGAAGCGCGACAGCGACTCGATGCGCACCGGCAGGTCGGCGAAGCGGTCGCGGAAGTTGGCGGTGTGCTGTTCGGCCAGCAGCGTGGTGGGTACCAGCACCACCGCCTGACGGCCGGCCTGCACGGCGACAAAGGCGGCCCGCATGGCCACCTCGGTCTTGCCGAAGCCCACATCGCCGCATACCACGCGGTCCATTGGCTGCTCGCCCGCCATGTCCTTCAGCACCGCCTCGATGGCGTCGCGCTGGTCGGCGGTTTCCTCGAAGGGGAAGGCGGCGGCAAAGGCGCGGTACTCGCTCTCGTCGGCTTGCAGCGGCGTGCCTTTGCGCGCCTGACGCCGGGCATACAGATCGAGCAGTTCGGCGGCCACGTCGCGCAGCTGTGCGGCGGCGCGACGGCGAGCCTTGGCCCACTGCTCCGACCCCAGCTTGTGCAGTGGCGCGGCATCGGCCGTGGCGCCGGTGTAGCGGCTTACCAGGTGCAGGCTGCTGACGGGCACATAGATGCGATCGCCGCCCGCGTATTCGATCACCAGAAACTCGCTGTCCTGCTCGGCCACCTGCATGGCCATCAGGCTCACGTAGCGGCCCACGCCATACTGTTCGTGAACCACCGGCGCGCCAGGTTGCAGTGACTGCAGGTCGCGCAGGATGGCGGCCGGGTCGAGCTGGCTGCGGCGCCGGCGGCGCTCCTGCTGCGCGTGCCGGCCGAACAGCTCGCCGTCGGCCAGCAACTGCAGCGGTGGTTCGATGCTGGTCAGACCACCCACATCGGGCGCGATGGTGAGTGCAACGCCGGCCTTGGATTCGAGGAAGCCCTGCCAGCCCGTCACGCTTTCGTGTCTTATACCCGCTGCCTGCAGCATGTCGTGCAACAGTTCGCGTCGGCCTGGCGAATCGGCCGTGATCAGTGTGCGGCCGGAGTAGCCTTGCAACAATGTCGCCAGCGGCGCGAGCGGTGTTTCGGCGCGCGCGTCGAGCGTCAGTGCAGGTGGCGGTGCCAGCTGCAACGGCGCTGCGGATGTCGCCGGGATCGCAGCTGCGCCTGCAGCGGAGTGATCCACTTCCCGGAACTCCACCCGCTGATTGCCGCTGATCCATTCCAGCATCTGCGCTGGCGCCAGGTACAGCTCCGCCGGATCGAGTACGGGAAGCGCGATGTCATGCCGCAGATCCTCATGGCGCGCGACGATGCCTTGCCAGATGGCATCGAGGCTGCCGGCAAGGCTGCCATCCAGCGCCAGCACGCAATCGCGTGGCAGGTAGTCGAATAGCGCACAGGTGCTGTCATAGAACAGCGGCAGGTAGAACTCGATGCCGGGTGGCGCCGTGTTCTGGCGCAGGCCGCGGTAAACTTCCGAGCGGGTGGGATCGCCCTCGAAGCGCGTGCGATAGCGGCGTCGGAACTCCTTGCAGCTGTCCTCATCCAGCGGCACTTCGCGCGCCGGCAGCAGTCGCACCTGCGGCAAGGCCTCGAGCGAGCGCTGCGTATCCGGGTCGAAGTGACGGATCGAGTCGATGCGGTCGTCGAACAGGTCGATCCGCAGTGGCTGCGCATAGCCCATCGGAAAGACGTCGAACAGCGAGCCGCGCAGCGCGAACTCGCCGGGCACGCCTACCTGTGCGACCAGGCTGTAGCCGGCACGAACCAGTTGTTCGCTGACCCGCGCCATCGAGAAGGCCTGTCCCACCGCAAGGTCGAAGGCCCGTCCGGCGATATAGGGCACGGGAGGCAGGCGTTGCAGCAGCGTCTCGGCCCCGACCAGCAGCACACCGGTAGTCATGGTGGGCAGTCGGGCCAGGGTCGCGATGCGCTCGGACACCAGATCGGGCAATGGCGAATAGCGATCGTAGGGCAGCACTTCCCAATCGGGCAGCTGCACCACCGGCAGGTCGCTGCCGGCAAAGAACAGCAGCTCGCGCCGCAGCTGGTCGAGATGGCGGGCATCGGGGGCGAGCACCACCCACAGGCGGCCATCGGCGCGCGCGGCCGTTGCCAGCGCCAGGGTGCGAGCGCTGGATTGCAGCGGCGGCCACACCCGCAGCGCCTGGCCGGCGTCGGGCGGCAGGGGAACGGGAATCGGCATCATCGCAGAGTCAGGGGTAGGGGCATGCGCGGACAGGCTTGGGCCGCGCAGCATAGCGGCATCACGCTGCAAGTGGCAGCGTGGCGAAGGGGGAGCGCGTCGGTCGGTCGTCAGCCGCCGTGGGCGACGGCGTGAACGACGTGCTGGTGCTCGAAATAGACGCTGAAGCCCTCGTAGTCCCAGCGCGTGATCGGCGGCTGGCCCACGGCAGCATGGCGGGCCTTCGGGGCGCCGAAGCGTTCCTCGACCCTGGCCATGTTGATGCCGCGCGGGGGCAGTTCGACCGATACGGCGCGGACGCCGACCTGGCCGTCGATCACTACTGTTTCGGCGGCCAGCGGCATGGCCGCGAGTGCAAGCGTCAGTGCCATTGCTGTTTTCATGACGCCCGGGACTATAGCAGCACTCCGCAGAGTCGGGCGGCCCGGCCCCGCCGATGCGCTATTTCCGTGAATTGCGTCGCCAAAACGGGGCCGCTCATGCTTGAATGCCGGGCTTCCCATGTTCCATCCGCTGCCCCTGTACGTCGGACTTCGCTACGCGCGGGCGCGGGCCCATCGCTATTTCGTTTCCTTTATCACCTGGGTGTCGCTGGCCGGCGTCAGTGTGGGCGTGGCGGCGCTGATCGTGATCCTGTCGGTGATGAACGGCTTCGAGTCGGAGCTGCGCGAGCGCCTGCTGGCGCTGTCGGAGCCGGTGCGCATCACGGCCCCTACGGGTGACCCGCCCGATTGGCCGCGCCTGCGTGATGCAGTGGCGTCGCTGGTGCCTCAGGCCCTGGTGGAGCGCTATGCCGAACTGCCGGTGCTGGGGGTCCGCCAGCCCGAGACGCAGGCGCTGACGCTGCGTGGGGCAGATTCGGACTTGCAGCAGCAGTTGGCCTCAGAGCTGGTGCAGGGGAGCATTGCCCCAATGGCAGACGGCGAGGGCATCGTGCTGGGTGTGCAGGTGGCTGACGATCTGGGTGTCGCGCCGGGGGATGCAGTCACGCTGCTGGTGCCATCGGTCACGGGCGGAGAGCTGCCGGAATTCCGGCTGTGGACTTTCCCGGTGGCCGGAATATTTGAAGCGGGCATCCAGGATCACGACGGCAAGCTGGCCTACGTGAACCTCGATGTGATGCAGTCGCTGGGAGCCGCCCGCAGCCGGGCCGAAGGGCTGCGTGTCACCAAGCTGGATGACGCATTGACAGCACCCGCCGTGGCCGCCGGTCTGCGCACCGCCCTGGCCACGCAGTGGCCGGCGGTCAAGGTGACCGACTGGACCGAGGACCATGCCAGTTACTTTCGCGCCATCCGCATCGAGAAGACGATGATGGCGCTGATCCTGCTGCTGATCGTTGCGGTGGCCGCGTTCAACATCGTGGCCATGCTGGTGATGGTGGTCACCGACAAGCGCACAGACGTCGCCATCCTGCGCACCTTTGGCGCCGGCCCGCGCGCAGTGGCCGGTGTGTTCGTCGTCCAGGGCCTGGTGATCGGCTGGCTGGGCGTGGCTGCCGGCGTCGGGCTCGGCGTTGCCATTGCCTCAAACGTGGGACCTATCCTCGACTTCCTTTACACCGTGGCGGGAGTGTCGCTGTTCGATCCCGACGTCTATTACATCACCGAGGTCCCCTCTGAGCTGCATCGCGTCGATGTGCTGCTGGTCGCGGGCAGCGCGTTGCTGGTGACGGCACTGGCCACGGTTTATCCGGCGCTGCGTGCGGCGGCCATCTCACCCGCCGAAGCGCTGCGCTACGAATAGCTCATGAAACTCAAGGGTAGCTACGAAGGGCTGATCGGCACGCGCTACCTGCGCTCCGGCCACCGCCGCGGCTGCCTGTCGTTCATCACCGCGATCAGCGTGCTGGGACTTATGCTGGGCGTGGCCGTGCTGGTGGTGGTGATGTCGGTGATGAACGGCTTCGAGCATGAACTGCGGTCACGCATCCTGTCGGTGGCCTCGCATGCCACGCTGATGGGGCTGGAGGAAGCCCTGCCGGACTGGCAGCGCGCCGAAGCGGAAGCGTTGGCCATGCCGGGCGTGCTCGCCGCCGCGCCCTATATCGAATCGGACGCAATGCTGACGGCCGGAGAGAGGCTGGCCGCCGCGCAGCTGCGGGGTGTCGACCCGGTGCAGGAGGCCCGGATTGGTGGCCTGGCAGGGCTGCTCACTACGGGTCGGCTCGAAGACCTCGAACCGGGCAGCTTCCGGGTGGTTCTCGGCGAGACCCTGGCCGCCGAACTGGGTGCCGGGGTGGGCGACAGCGTGGTGCTGGTGGTGCCCAAGGCCAACGTGACACCGATGGGCATTGATCCTCGCAAGCGCCGCTTCACCGTCACCGGACTGTTCCGCTCCGGAATGTACGAGTACGACCGCGGCCTGGCGCTGATCAACGCGTCCGATGCCGCGCGGCTGTTGCAGCTCGGGGACGCGATGACCGGCGTGCGATTGCGGCTGGCGGATCCGCTGGCGGCGCCGCAGCGGGTGCTCGAGTTGGCGAATGAGCTGGGTGGCGGGTATTACATCAGCGACTGGACCCGCATTCATCCGAACTTCTTCCGCTCCATCCAGATGACCAAGTCGCTGCTGTTCGTGATCCTGTCGATGATCGTGGCGATTGCGGCCTTCAACATCGTGGCCACGCTGGTGATGGTGGTGAAGGAGAAGGAGCCGGACATCGCCATCCTGCGCACATTCGGCGCCGGGCCCGCTAACATCCTGCGCGTGTTCGGCGTGCAGGGGGCCTGGATTGGCGTGGCCGGTGTGGGCTCCGGGCTCACGCTCGGCGCGCTTCTGGCGACCAATCTCGAGCGCATTGTGCATGGGCTGGAACGTCTGACCGGCATGCAGTTTCTGGATGCAAAGGTGTACTTCATGAGTGATCTGCCGGCCCAGGTGCAACTGGGAGATGTGGTGCAGGTGGCGCTGGTGGCGCTGCTGCTGTGCCTGGCCGCAACCATCTACCCGGCCTGGCGCGCTTCGCGCGTGCTGCCGGCGCAGGCGCTGCGCCATGACTGAGCCGGTGCTCGCGGCGCGTGGCGTGACCCGCAGCTTCCGCGAGGGCGGTGGCGCGCTCACCGTGCTGGCCGGTGTCGATCTGGTGGTGGGCGCGGGCGAGAGCATAGCCATTGTCGGAGTCTCCGGTTCCGGC
>DATKBK010000191.1:0-2599 GCA_035514045.1 Steroidobacteraceae bacterium
GCGGAAGGCGCCGTTGGCCTTGCGGTGAGCGATGATCGCCTCCGCCTTGGCTGGGCCGATATTGATCAGGACGCGGTCGAGGGTGGCGGCATCGGCGGTATTGATGTTGACCTTCTCGCTGGCGAGAGCGGCGCCGGCCAGCGCCAGCGACAGGATCAGCGAGGAAAACAGGGTGGTCAGCGACTTCATGGCGTGCTCCTTGGGTGTCTTGTGGATCCGGCGGCGCAGGCTGCGATCCGGTGTGCACAGGTTGCGGATGCGGGCGGGCCGGGAGCATCGGCGGCTCCCCCACGCGCAGCCCGAGTTTTGCGTTTCCATCCGTGGGAAAAGTCCGAGCGCAGCGCTGGAAACGGCGCGGGCGGTAGAATTGCGAACCCCGCAACAAGGATCGATGCCATGGATGCCAGCCAGGTCGCGCAGTTCGTCGACGCAAAATGGGACGCCGAGATCGTCCCCCAGCTGGTCGAGTACATCCGCATCCCCAACAAGTCGCCGATGTTCGACGCCGACTGGGTCAGCAACGGCCACATGGCGCGGGCCGTCTCGCTGATGCAGGCCTGGGCGCTGGCGCAGCCGGTCCCGGGCATGCAGCTCGAAGTCGTCCAGCTGGAAGGACGCACGCCGCTGATCTTCATCGACATCCCGGCCAGCGGCGGCAGCGTGGGCGAGGATTGCGTGCTGCTGTACGGCCACCTGGACAAGCAGCCGGAAATGACCGGTTGGGACGAAGACCTGGGCCCCTGGCTCCCTGTGATCAAGGGCGACAAGCTGTACGGCCGGGGCGGCGCCGACGACGGCTACGCGATCTACGGGTCGCTGGCCGCGATCATGGCCCTGCAGTCGCAGGGCGTGGCGCATGCGCGCTGCGTGGTGCTGATCGAGGCCTGCGAGGAATCCGGCAGCTACGACCTGCCCGCCTACGTCGACCACCTGGCGGACCGCATCGGCAAGCCCTCGCTGGTGGTCTGCCTGGATTCCGGTTGCGGCAACTACGAACAACTATGGTGCACCACCTCCCTGCGCGGCATGGCCGGAGGCAACCTTTCGGTCAACGTGCTGGAAGAAGGCGTGCATTCGGGGGATGCCTCGGGCATCGTGCCCTCCAGCTTCCGCATCCTGCGCGAACTGCTGTCCCGGATCGAGGATGAGGCCACCGGGCGGATCCTGGTCGATGGCATGCACGCCGAGATCCCGGCCGAGCGCCTGGAGCAGGCGGCCAAGGTGGCCGAGGTCCTGGGCACCGAGGTCTACGACAAGTTCCCGTTCCTGCCCGGCATGACGCCGATGGCGGAGGACCTCACCGAGCTGGTACTCAACCGCACCTGGCGGCCGGCGTTGTCGATCACCGGCGCCGACGGACTGCCCGCGCTGTCGTCGGCCGGCAATGTGCTGCGCCCCGGCACCGCGCTCAAGCTCAGCCTGAGGCTGCCTCCCACCCTGGACGGGAAGCGTGGCGGCGAACTGCTGCAGGAGGCCCTGCTCAGGGACCCGCCGTATGGCGCGCAGGTCACCCTTTCGCTGGAAAAAGCCAGCACCGGCTGGAACGCGCCAGCCCTGTCGCCGTGGCTGTCCCGGGCCATCGACCAGGCCAGCGGGGAATTCTTCGGCAAGCCCGCGATGTACATGGGCGAAGGCGGCACCATCCCGTTCATGGGCATGCTTGGCGAGAAATTCCCGGGCGCGCAGTTCATGATCACCGGCGTGCTGGGACCGCATTCCAACGCCCACGGGCCCAACGAGTTCCTGCACATCCCGATGGGCAAGAGGGTGACCAGTTGCGTGGCCCGCGTGCTCGCCGAGCACCATGCGGCCAGCCTGCGCGGGGAAACCACCGGCGTGGCCGCAGTGGCAGGCGGCCAGCAACATGGCGAGCACGGCTGCTGCTGAGCAGGCCCCTGGCATGCCGGGCTGCTAGGATTGGGCTGCGGCATCCATCAACCACTGGGGGAGAGAGCATGTTCGAGGGAATTTTCGGTTACATCATTGGCGGTGCGATCATCGGGGTTCTGGCGCGGCTGCTGAAACCCGGCGCGGATCCGATGGGCTGGATCATGACCATCCTCCTCGGCATCGTGGGTGCGGTCATCGGCGGCCAGGTGGCGGCCCTGCTCGGGCTCACCAGCAACGTGATGATGTGGGTGATCGCGATCCTGTCCGCGATCGTGCTGCTCTTCATCTTCGAGGCCTTCCGCAGGAAGCGCGTGCGCTGATTTCGCCTGTTCTGCCAGAGCGCCCCGCAATGCGGGGCGTTTTTTATGCGCGCGCATGAGCCCATAACCAGCGTTCCTTTCAACCCGTCCGTGCGTCGGCATAGCCTGCGGGCTGTCCTGCCGACCCACCTGCGATGTCCTTCGCCAGCCAGCCATTGCCAATGCCCCTCTGCAGCGAGCACGTCGCGCTGCTGGGGAAGCTCGTGGAAGATGGCAACCGTGACACCCTGTTGTGGGCGTCTGGCTACCTGGCAGGGGCGGCGGGTGCCTTGGCCGCACCCGCTGCAGCGCCGCTTGCGTCGGCATTGCAGGCATCCGCGCTGCGCCCGGTCGTGGTCCTGTACGGCAGCCAGACAGGCAATGCGAAGCGGGCTGGGGAAGCCCTGCAT
>DATKBK010000192.1:0-11311 GCA_035514045.1 Steroidobacteraceae bacterium
GCAGATACCACTCGAGACGCCGCGCGCTGAGGATCAGCTCGCGCTCCTCGAGTTCGCGCAGCACCGCGCGCAGGCTGCTGCCCTGGGGTATCTCGATCTCCTGCATGATGCTGGCGGTGCCCGGCGCCATCGCTGCCGTGCGTATGCCATGCCACAGCCACAGGCCGGCGGTGGCTACCAGCACCAGCAGGACCACGAAGGCCGTCAACGCAAAATTGCGCCTGGTCACAGTGCGGCGATCCTCGTGGCAAGTTGCTCGAGTGCGGGGCTGCGGCCGAGCGTACGCCCGTCAAGCTCATGCACCGCAACCAGCCCGATGCGCGCGTTCGACAGCGCCAGTGCCGTGCAGCGGACCAGCATCGCCAGCGGCAAGGTGGCGATGCGGATGGCGATGGCCAGCGGCGCTGCCTCGCGCAGCACGACGGCGCGCAGCACGCCGGCCACGCCGCAGCGCTCTACCGATGGGGTCACCAGTTCACCGTCCAGTTCCAGAAACACATTGCTCATGGTGCCCGAGATCAGAAACCCCGCGCTACTGGCCATCAGACCCTCGAAGGCTCCGCGCCCGGCCAGGGCCTGCCGACCGAGCACCTGTTCCAGGCGATTGCAGTGTTTCAGCCCCGCCAGGTCCGGATTCTCGCCCAGGCATGGGCGCAGCGTGACGACGCTGACGCGGGTTGGCAGTTCCTCGACTGCCGGCGCGGGAAATACACTGAGGATGGCCCGTGCCTGTTCGCCGCCCGAGGGAGCGTAACCGCGCGCCGTGGCCTCGCCGCGCGTCACCTGGAGTCGCAGCGTGGCGTTACCATGCCGGGCCGCAGCGACCGCTGCCTGGTCCCAGATGCGAGCCAGGTCGGCGTTGAATGCCAGCCTGCGGCAGCCATCCGCCAGCCGCGCACGGTGATCGGACTCAAAGCGGATCCTCCCTGCCCTGGCCAGCATGGTCTCGAACAGTCCATCGCCATAGAGCAGGCCGCGATCCTGCGGCCAGCCCTGGCTGCATGCAGCGCCATCGACCAGCACCTCCAGCGGCCCGCTCATGAGGCCAGCGCCAGCAGCATGCCGCGCGCCTTGGCGCGGGACTCGGCCAGTTCCCGCTCGGGGATGGAATCGGCCACGATGCCCGCGCCAGCGCGGATCTCGAGCTGTCGCCTATACAACGAGATGGTGCGGATCAGGATGTTGAAGTCGCCCGAGCCGTCATGATTCAGGTAGCCGAGGCTGCCGGTGTAGGGGCCGCGCGGTGTGCCTTCCAGCTCGGCAATGATCTGCATGCAGCGCACTTTCGGGCAGCCGGTGATCGTGCCGCCGGGGAATACGGCGCGCAGCGCCGCCGCGGGTGACACGCCCTCGGCCAGCAGCCCGGTGACGTTCGAGACTATGTGGTGCACATGCGCGTACGTTTCCACGGCCATGTATTCATCAACGCGCACGGTGCCGCCCACGGACACACGTCCGAGGTCGTTGCGTGCCAGGTCGATCAGCATCACATGCTCGGCGCGCTCCTTGGGATGCGCCACCAGCGCGTCCTTCAGTTCGCGGTCCTGCGCCTCGGTGCTGCCGCGCGGATGCGTGCCGGCGATGGGTCGGGTATCCAGACGCCGGCCCTGGATGCGCAGCAGCCGCTCCGGTGAGGAGGACAGCACGCGAAACTCGCCGAACTGGGCGAGGCCCGCAAAGGGCGCCGGATTGCTGCGTCGCAGGCGCCGGTACAGGTCGACGGGTGTCTGGCCAGCAGGCAGTTCGGCGCGCCACCAGCGCGACAGGTTGGCCTGATAGATATCGCCGGCGCGGATGTAATCCTGGGCCTTGCGGATGCGATCGAGGTACAGGTCGGGATCTTCTTCGGTGGTGCTGATCGCCACCGAGGCGGCAGCCGAATGCGACCGGGTTACTGCGGCGGCGGCCACATCGGTACGCACCTGTGCCAGTGCTGCGGCGGACACTCCGTGCTCGGCGATCAGGCTGCCACGGCCATCGGCATCGCGCAGCAGCACCACCGGAATGCGCAGCGCGGCAGCGACTGGCCGCGCGTCGGCCGCGCTGGCTGCCGGCCACCTGGGCGCCAGGGAAGTTTCGATCTGGCGCGCCAGTTCATAGCCCAGGTAGACGAACCAGCCACCGGTGAAGGGCAGCTCGGGAGGCCGGTCGGTGTGGCCCTGCCCTGCGGCGCGCCAATGGGCTTCCAGAGCGCCGAGAAAGTCCGGTGCTGCCAGCGGCGGCAACCCACCGGTGGTGTGCAGGCCGCCACGCGCATCCAGCCACAGCATTCCCGCCGGCATTGCGGCCAGCAGCGAGACCTGCGACAGCGCGCCTTCCGCCGCACTGTCGAGCAGCACCGGATAGCGTTCGGGATGGCGCGCGGCGAGCTCCAGCAGCACGCCGGGGCCGAGCTCAAGGGATTCGACATGAAGCCGTGGCGCGCCCATCGCAACGCCTTGCGCCCGGGCGCGGGGCCCTCAGCCCGTGAAGCGGCGCAGCGCCAGCGTGCCGTTGGTGCCGCCGAAGCCGAAGGAATTGGACAGTACCGCGTCGATGCGCATGCGACGGGCGCTGAGTGGAACATAGTCGAGATCGCAGCCCTCGCCGGGGTGGTGCAGGTTCATCGTGGGCGGGGCAATCTGGTCGCGGATCGACAGCACCGAGAAGATGGCTTCGACCACACCGGCGGCGCCCAGCAGATGGCCGGTCACCGACTTGGTGGCGCTTATCGCCAGCGAATGCGCAACCTTGCCGAATGCGCCCTTGATCGCCAGCGTCTCGGCCACGTCGCCCAGCGGCGTGGAAGTGGCATGCGCGTTGATGTACTGCACGTCGGCGGGATTCAGGCCAGCGTCCTGCAGGGCCGACTGCATGGCGCGGCGCGCGCCGTTGCCATCATCCGGTGGCGCGGTGATGTGGTACGCATCACTGCTGGCGCCGAATCCGGCCAGTTCGGCATGGATGCGTGCGCCGCGGCGCCTCGCATGTTCAAGCTCTTCAAGCACCAGCGCGCCGCCGCCGTCGGACAGCACGAAGCCATCGCGATCGCGGTCCCAGGGACGGCTCGCCTCGGTCGGGGATTCATTGCGGGTGGACAGCGCCTTGGCCTGACCGAAGCCACCCACGCCCATCACGGTGGTGGCCATTTCAGAGCCGCCGGCAAGCGCGACGTCGGCGTCGCCGTACTGGATGGTGCGCATCGCCACGCCGATCGCGTGGGTGGAGGTGGTACAGGCACTGACCACCGCGTAACTGGGGCCGCGCAGGCCGAAGCGGATCGACAGGTGTCCGGCGATCATGTTGATGATGGTCGAGGGCACGAAGAACGGGGAGATCTTGCGCGGATTGTTGCCGGCCTCGAGGAATTCCTTGTGCTGCGACTGGATGGTTTCCAGCCCGCCGATGCCGGAGCCCATGATGACCGCGATCCGGTCCAGGTCGGTCTGTTCAAGGTCGAGACCGGAATCGGCCATCGCGTCCACGCCGGCGGCGATGCCGTAGTGCATGAACTCGTCCATGCGGCGGGCTTCCTTCGCCGAGAGGTATTTGTCAAGCGTGAAGTCCCTGACCGCACCACCGAAGCGGCAGGGAAAGTCGGTGGGGTCGTAGCGGGTGATCGGCCCGATGCCGCTCACGCCATTGACGACATTGCTCCAGGCCGTATCGACGGTGCTGCCCACCGGCGAGATGATGCCAAGACCAGTAATGACTACGCGACGCTTGCTCAAGGCAGCTCCGGCTTACCTGCACGAGAAGGAAACTGTGCCGACCGATGCCGGCGGACCGCGCGGCCTTGCGAGGGCAGCGCGACAGGAGAACGGGTGTGGCGCGCGATCAGGCCTTGGCGCGTCGATCGTTGATGTAGGTGATGGCCTGCTGGACCGTGGTGATCTTCTCGGCCTCTTCGTCCGGAATCTCGATCTCGAATTCCTCTTCGAGGGCCATGACCAGTTCAACCGTATCCAGCGAGTCAGCGCCGAGATCATCGACGAATGACGCGTCGCTCGTCACCTGCTCGGCCTTGACGCCCAGCTGCTCGGCAACGATGGCTTTTACTTGGCTTTCGACGCTGCTCATCTGTGTTCAATCCTCTTGATTTTTGACCGGCTGCGCCCGGCATTCCGCCGGTGCGCATGGGGCGCGTATTGTAGGGTAAGCAAACCCCCCGCGCCACCAGATAACCTTATTCTGTTCAACCGCAAGCTGTTGTTTTGCAACACTTATTGGCCCGGATCAGACAGATATGGGGTAATCGTCAGGGCATCAGCATGCCGCCGTTGACGCTCAAGGTCTGCCCGGTGATGTAGCCGGCCGCAGGTGAGGCCAGGAACGCCACCGCCGCTGCGATATCCTCGGGACTTCCGAGCCGGCCCGCGGGAATCTGGCCTACCAGCGCCGCGCGCTGTGCTTCGGGCAGCACGCGGGTCATGTCGGTATCGATGAAACCCGGCGCCACCGCATTGACCGTGATGTTGCGCGAAGCCAACTCGCGCGCCAGTGACTTGGTCAGGCCGATCACCCCGGCCTTGGCCGCGGCATAGTTCACCTGGCCGGCATTGCCCATCAGGCCAACCACCGAGGTGATGTTGATGATGCGGCCATGGCGCTCCTTCATCATCCTTCGCACGCACAGCTTGGAGATACGGAAGCTGGCCGACAGGTTGGTGTCGATCACCTGACCCCACTCTTCGTCCTTCATGCGCAGCAGCAGGTTGTCGCGCGTGATGGCGGCGTTGTTGACCAGGATGGTGGGCATGTCCCCCGCGGTGTCCAGCGCGGCGATCAGTGCTTCCAGCGAGCCGGCAGTGCTGACATTGAGCACTTCGCCGCGGCCGCCATGGGCTGCCAGTGCCGCGGTGATCTGCGCGGCACCCTCGGGCGTGGTGGCGGTGCCGACCACCCTGGCGCCGTCGGCGGCCAGTTTCAATGCGATGGCGCGGCCGATGCCGCGTGAGGCGCCGGTGACCAGCGCCGTGGCGCCCTGCAATGTCTGGTTCATGAACGAAGCATGCCTCGCGATCGGGTTGGGTTCTTCTATGGCGCCAGGGCCGCTGCAATGGACGCGGGATCCTGCAGGGCAAGCGCCTGCACTTCAGGACGCTGGTTGATGCGGCGGTTCAGGCCCGTCAGCACCTTGCCTGGCCCGCATTCAACCAGCCGGGTGCAGCCGGCGGTGATGAGCGCTTGCACCAGTGCTGTCCAGCGCACGGGGCTGGCGAGCTGGCTCACCAGCAGGCCGCGGATGTCCTCCGTCGTGAGGTGCTGCCGGGCATCGACGGGGCTCCAGAACGCGATGGCCGGTGCGGCCAGCGGGGCATTGCGCAGCGTCGAGGCAAGGCCCTGCGCTGCACGCTGCATCAGCGAACTGTGGGCCGGCACGCTCATGGGCAGCAGCAAGACGCGTTTGGCGCCCAGCGCCCTGCAGCCTTCCAGTGCCCGCTGCACGGCGCCGGCATGGCCGGCGATCACCAGCTGGCCGGGGGAATTGAAATTGACCGGCTCCACCACCTCACCCTGTGCAGCCGCCGCGCATGCCGCGGCCACCTGCGCATCTTCGAGGCCAAGCACCGCGGCAATGGCGCCGACGCCTGCGGGCACCGCATCCTGCATGCGCTGCGCGCGCTCGCGAACCAGCTGCAATGCCGCGGGGAATGCCAGCACGCCGGCGGCAACCAGCGCCGTGTACTCGCCGAGGCTGTGACCCGCCACGGCGTCCGGTGCGTTGCCGCCCGCCTTGAGCCAGTAGCGCCAGGTGGCCACGCCGGCGGTCAGCATCACCGGCTGGGTGTAGATGGTCTGGTTGAGTTTCTCGGCTGGTCCCGCAGCAGCCAGTTGCCACAGGTCATCGCCCAGCGCGGCAGAGGCTTCGGCGAAGGTGTCGGCGATGATGCGATCCTGCGCTGCAAGCTCGGCCAGCATGCCAATGGACTGGGAGCCCTGCCCCGGGAACACGAACACGGACTGCATCAACCGGCCCTGTGCAAAAAAGAACTCCGTATAACGGGTGGTGGCGCGGTCGCAGCAGCAGGCCCGCAGCCAGTCCTCCCAGTGCACCGTAGAGATGCGACACCGTCACCACCGGCCCGTGGGTCAGTGGCAGCGGTCCCTGCCATTGTTCCCAGGCGAGCTTGGCAGCGAACACCACGGCGGCGACCCAGCCCAGCCGCTCGCCGCCGCGGATCATGGCCACGGTGCCGCAGGCAAAGATCCCGTGCAGCCATGCCGATGCACCGACATACCATCCCAGCTGCGGTGACAGGAACCAGAAGCCGGCATCGATGGCGGCCAGGATCAGTGCCGTGGCGATCAGCCACTGCCATGGGCGGAAGCTGCGCGCGAACAGTGCCCACAGCAGCGCCAGTCCAGCGGCGTTCAACATCGCATGACGGAGGTCCAGGTGCACGATGTGCGCTGTGATCAGCCGCCACCACTCCCCGCCCGCCACCGCACCGCGCTCATAGCGCCACTGCGCAGTCAGTTCCTCTCCCCCAGCCAGCGGCAGCAGCAGCACCGCCATGCCGGCGACCAGCGCGGCACCGTGCGCGCCGTCACAGTTGAGCGACCTTGCGATGCCAGGGGGGGATGAAGCAGTTGTCACGGGGCAGGCAGGCTCCTTTGTTATGATCGGACGGTAATCGAAACTCAAGCCAGGTGAGCAGTATGACTCGCGTTACGGGTACCAGGCAGCGGGGCTTCACGCTGATCGAGATCATGGTCGTGGTGGTCATCATCGGTCTGCTCACCGCCGTGGTGACCACGCAGGTCTTTTCGCGGGTCGACGAGGCGCGCATCACCAAGGCCAGGCAGGACATCAGCGCGCTGACGCTGGCGCTGCAGATGTACCGCCTCGACAACTCGCGTTATCCCACCACCGAGCAGGGACTGGCGGCGCTGATGGTCCAGCCGACCACCCCGCCAATACCCAACAGCTGGCGTCCCGGCGGCTACCTGTCGCGGCCCAGCAAGGACCCCTGGAAAGTGGACTACATCTACGTGAGTCCGGGCGAGAATGGCGAGTTCGACCTGTATTCGCTGGGCGCCGACGGCCAGGAAGGCGGCGAAGGGACCGACGCCGACATCACCAGCTGGGACCTAGACCAGTAGGCTGGCAGCCATGCGCCAGCGTGGCTTTACCCTGATTGAAATCCTGGTCGCGGTGCTGATCATCGGCATCATGATCGTGGGCGTGACGCTGGCCACCGGTGTGGCAGTCGGTGACCGGCAGCTGGATACCGAGCGCGACCGCATCATGGCGCTGGCGGATCACCTGCGCGACCAGGCGGCGCTGCAGGCCCGCGAGTACGGCCTGCGCTGTTTCGAAGGCGGCTACCAGTTCCTCGCCTTCGATTCGCGCCAGGGACTGTGGCTGTACGAAGGCGATGATCTGTTGCGGGAGCGAACGCTGCCGGAGGGAATCACCCTGCGGCTGTGGATCGAAGGGCGCGCCGTGGTGCTGCCCGAGGCCGAGGTCGAGGCCGACGAACTGGCACCGCAGATCATGCTCTATTCCAGCGGCGACCTGAACCTGTTCGAACTGGAGCTGCGCCGTGAAGGTGGCGGCGGCGTGCGCATTGCGCCGGCCGTCGGCAGTGATCGGATCGAGGCCACCGTGCTCGAGGCCGAACGCCGGTGAAGACCCGCGGCTTCACGCTGATCGAAGTCATGGTCGCGCTGTTCGTGATCGCGCTGTCCGTGGGCGCACTGCTCACCACGCTGGTGTCCGCCGCCGACACGGTGGGCTATCTGCGCGAACGCTCCTTTGCGCAGTGGGTTGCGCTCAATCGCGTGAGCGAGGTGCGGTTGGGCAACAGCGCTCCCGAGCCGGGTGTGACCCGCGATACCGTTGATTTCGCCGGCTCCAGCTGGAGCCGCGAGCAGGAGGTGAGCGACGCGGGCATCGGGGGCCTGCTGCGCATCGATGTGCGTGTGGCGCTGCTGGGTGCTGCAGGCACAACGGCGTCGGCGTTGGAGATTGCAGAAGATGAAAGGCCGCCGACGCTGGGTTCGGCGATGGGCTTCATGGGTTCGTCCGTGGCGCGACCCAGCGGCATCAATCCCGACTGGAGTCCGCGCGCTCCTGCGGGTAGTCCTGGCGGCGGGGGTGGCCCGGGTGGCGGTGCGGGGGACCAGCCGTGAGACCGCAGCGCGGCTTCACGCTGATCGAGATCCTGGTGGCGAGCGCAATCGCCGCCATCCTCGCCGCGATGGCCTTCATCGCCATGGACGAAGCGTTGCAGAACCGCGAACGGGTGCGCACGGCCCAGGCGCGCCTGGTGGCGCTGCAGTTCACGATGCGCTCGCTGGTGCAGGACCTCAGCCAGCTGGCGCCACGCCCCGTGCGCGTGCCCGTGGGCGAAGGCTACGAGGCTGCGCTGGTTGGTCGGCCCGGCACCGCCGCGCAGGTGACTCTCACCCGCGGCGGGTGGAGCAATCCGGCCGGCATACAACGCTCCAGCCTGCAGCGCGTGCGTTACGAATTGCGCGAGGGCGTGCTCTACCGCGACTATTGGACGGTGCTGGATGCCAGTATCGATCCGCAGCCGGTGCAGCGCGCGCTGCTCGACGGCGTGGAGGGCTTTACCCTGCGCTACATGAACGATGGCCGGCAGTGGCAGGACAACTGGCCGCCGCCGCAATCCGACGCCGAGAACCAGTTGCGTTTCCAGCGCTGGCGCCCGATTGCGGTGGAAGTTACTTTGCAGCTCACGGACTGGGGCAGCATCACGCGTCTGATCGAGGTACCGGGATGAAGTCCCAGCGCGGCGTGATCCTGATCTCGGCGCTGATCGTGATGGCGCTGGCCGCCGTGGTGGCCGCGACGCTGTTCTTCGATACCGGGCTGGTTGCGCGCCGTGCGGCGGCCAACTTCGGCTTCGAGCAGGCGGTGCAGCTCGGCCAGGGCGCCGAGGCGCTCGCGGCACAGGCGTTGGGCGAGGACCGCAACCAGACCGACACACTTCAGGAATCCTGGGCCCAGCCGGTGGATCCGGTGGAAGTGGCCGACGGCATCACCCTTGAAGCCAGGCTCAGCGACCTGTCCGGCCGCTTCAACCTCAACACGCTGGTCAACGCCGACGGAACTCCCAACGAGAACGCGATGAAGGTGTTCACGCGGCTGCTGGAGTTGCTCAACCTGGAATCGCGCTGGGCCGACATGGTGCTGGACTGGATCGATCCAGATACCCAACCGGGCGCCAACGGCGGCGAGGATGGCCTGTACCTGTCGCAGACGCCGCCACACCGCGCCGCCAACATCGGCATTACCAGCACCTCGGAGCTGCTGCAGCTGCCGGGGTTCACCGGGGACATGTACCGCCAGCTCTGGCCGCATGTCACCGCCCTGCCCGCCTCGGCCCGCACCATCAATGTCTGCACCGCCGGTGGCGTGGTGCTGGACGCCTTGTTTGCCCTGCACGACACCGATCAGAAGCACGTGGAATACAGCACGCTGACGGCCGAGGAGCTGGCCGAGCGGCGGGTCGATAGCTGTTATCCCCAGCGATCGGCGATCACCTCCGGGCAGCAGGGGATGCAGCAGATGGCCTCCGAGCGCAGCAGCTGGTTCTGGCTTGAATCCTGGGTGACTGTTGGCACTGCCCAGTTCGCCTTGTACAGTCTGCTGCAGCGGGATGGCAGTAATCAGGTCCGCGCGATCGCGCGCAGTCTGGGAAGCGAATAATGGCAATGAACGACTGGCTACTGGTGCGACTGCCTTCCGGCGCCGACGAGGCGCCCACCTGGGCCGCAGCCGACGCCGCAGGCGCATTGCTGTCGCTGCCCGCCAGCGACACGACCGAGGGCAGTCCGGCGGTCCTGGCAGCCGGCCGGCGGGTGGCGCTGCTGGTTCCAGCCGCCGACGTCACACTGTTTGCTCCACCGCTGCCAACCGGCAACGAAGCACGCCTGCAGCAGCTGGCCCCGTTTGCACTTGAGGAACAGGTGTCACAGGACGTGGAGCTGCTGCACTTTGCGGTCGGAATGCGCGACGGACAGAGCGGTCAGGTACCGGTGGCGGTGGTGGACCGTGAACGGATGCGGAAGTGGCTGGCCCAGGCGGCGGATCTCGGGCTGGAGCCCCGGGCAATGTATGCCGAGAGCGACCTGGCGCCGCTGCTGCCGGGTCATGTGACCCTGCTGTTCACCGACGGGCAGCTGCTGCTGCGCGATGATCGCAACCACCCGATGGCCCTGCCAGCCGACGATCCGGAGCTGGCGCTCACCGCCGTGCTGGGCGCCGAGCGCCAGCTGGCCGATACGCACCTGGCCGTCTATGCCAGTCCGGAGGACTGGCCCGGTCTCGAGGCGGGTATGGAAGCACTGCGCGAACGCGTGGCCTCACTCAAGGTGCAGTTGTTTGCCGGTGGCGTGCTTGGCCTCTACGCACAGGGCCTCGCCAGCGCTGCGCCGGTGAACCTGATGCAGGGCGAGTTCAAGGCGCAGACAAAGAGCGGCAACGCGTGGCTGCGTTGGCGCACGGCCGCGGCACTGCTGGCGGGGCTGCTGATCCTGCATGCCGCAGGAACCTTTTGGGAGCTGCGCCAGTTGCGACAGGCGGCGGCGGAACTGGATGAATCCATTGCGCGCGTTTACGGCACCATTTTCCCTGGCCAGCAACCGGGTCCTGCGCCACGCCTGGCGCTCGAGGCACGACTGCAGCAAGTGGCTGGCGCCGATAGCCCGCGCGGTGAGTTGATGCCGCTGCTGGCCGCGCTGGCCGCGGCGCGCGCGAATGTGCCGGTGGCCGCGCTTGACTCGCTGAGCTACAAGCCGGGCTCGCTGCAACTGAAACTCTCCGCGCCGGATGCGACCACGCTGGAGCAGTTCAGCCAGGCGCTGCGCGCCGGCGGTTATGGCGCGCAGGTAGCCAGCGGCAATGCGCGCGAGGGCGTGTTCGAGGGGCAGATCGACGTGACGGCAGCAGGCTCATGAACTTCGGCACCGTCACCGTCTGGTATGCCAGGCAGAGCCCGCGCGACCGGCTGATGCTCAGGGTCGGCGCGTTCGTGGTGGGCGCCATCCTGCTCTTCTGGCTGGTGCTGCTGCCGCAGAGTGCCCTGAGCCGTGCGCGCGAAAACGTTGCCGACCAGCAGCGGCTGCTCGACTACATGCGTCAGGTCGGGCCGACGCTGGCGGCGGCAGGTCCGGGCACCGCGGTGCAATCCATCGGCGAATCCTTCGTGGTGTTCATCGACCGCACGGCCCGCGAGCACGGCCTGGCCGAGGCGCTCACCGGCAGCCCGCCGGCCGGCAACGGCGCCTTCCGCGTGTCGCTGGAGGGCGCCGATTTCAACCTGATGCTCACCTGGCTGCAGCAGCTGGCCACGCGCCA
>DATKBK010000193.1:0-4832 GCA_035514045.1 Steroidobacteraceae bacterium
CACCAGGTAGTCATTCTGTAACCCGGCTGGATCCGGAAGGTCTGGAACCAGCGCCTGGAACTCGGAGAATCGTTGCCGGGCCCGGGAGATATGCTCACGATAGCGGGTGATATACGCCTCCCGTCCCAGCGAGGCCGGCACCATGAGGAAGTTGCCCAGCATCACCTGGGCTTCGTGCAGGTCGTACTGGATGCCGAGCGCGCTCAGGAGCGCGGGCTGATAGTGGTTCACGATCCGCTCTGCCGAACGGGTGGTCGTGATCACGTTCCAGAAGGCGACAGCGACCACCGCGACGATCAGCAGGATCAGGCCGCAGCCGATCACACCCGCCTTGTAGTAGGCCGGAATCTCGCGCTTCAACTTGCGCTGACGCCCATCCGGACCGCCGGGCGCCGGCTCAACCGCGGGCGCCAGGGATTTGTATTCACCGCTCAACATGGTCCTCTTCCCCGCATCCTTTCCCGGGGAATGGTGGGACCAGCTCCTCGCAGAATCATTGACCCGATGCACAGTCCGAGGTCCACCCCGAGCCGGGGCGGGGCCGCGAAAACGCGAGACACCGGGTCGCGGGATATTTTCCGGGTTTCCCCTACGTGAGGCGTGGGATGCGCCGTTGCGGTATCTTTGCCCCCGATGGACGCCTCCCCCACCGAGCCCACCACCGTTGTCGCGGACCCGCGGCATGTGTCCTACACGCACCTGATGTACGCCCTGCACGCGGTGTCGATCGTGACCGGCGTGCTGTCGACGGTGGCCATCCTCACCGCCTTCCTGTTCGGCTGGACCTCCCTCATCGCGGTGGTCATGAACTACCTGAAGCGCGGCAGCGTGCGCGGCACCTGGCTGGCCACGCATTTCAACTGGCAGCTGCGAACGTTCTGGTGGGCGCTGGCCTGGGCCCTGATGGCGACGCTGGCCTTCGGCCCGTTCGCGCTGATCCTGATCGGCATTCTGCCGCTGCTGGCCAGCTACTTCGCAATCGGCGTCTGGGCGGGGTACCGGGTGGCGCGGGGCTGGCTGGCCCTGCGTGATGGCCGCCCGATGCCGGTCGGGAAGGCGGCATGAAGCCATTGCGCCGCGTCGCGCTGCTGCTGCTTCCGCTGGGGGTCCTGCTGGTCGCCTGCGGCCAGCGGGGCGACCTGTATCTGCCCCAGGCCGAGCGCGAAGCGGTGGTGACCCTGCCCGCTGGGGTGCTGGCTCCGCCAGCCACCGGAACCGAAGAGGACGAGGCCGACAGCGCTGCCGGCCCGCCCGCCACGGGGAACAGCCCGAACCCAGCGCCTGACCAGTAAGGCGCCACGTTCCCGCGCCATGACGATGAGCAATCCTGCGCCGCTGCCCGCCCTCATTCTCGTGGACGGCTCCTCATATCTATATCGGGCCTTCTACGCCCTGCCACCGCTGAACAATTCGCGCGGCGAGCCCACCGGCGCGGTGTTCGGCGTGCTCAACATGCTGCAGCGTTACCAGCGCGAAGGCATCGAGGGCAGCATCGTGGTGGTGTTCGATGCACCGGGCAAGACTTTCCGCGACGAGCTCTTTGCGGAGTACAAGTCGCACCGCCCGCCCATGCCCGACGAGATGCGCTCGCAGATCGAACCGCTGCTGCAAACGGTGGAGGCACTGGGCCTGCCGATGCTGCGCATCCCCGGCGTTGAGGCCGACGATGTGATCGGCACGCTGGCCGTACGCGCGGCGGCGCAGGGCCGCAAGGTGCTGATCTCCACCGGCGACAAGGACATGGCGCAGCTGGTGAACGGCCACATCACGCTGATCAACACCATGACCAACACGGCGCTGGACCGTGATGGCGTGAAGGCCAAGTTCGATGTGTGGCCGGAGCAGATCATCGACTACCTGGCGCTGGTGGGTGACAGCTCGGACAACATCCCCGGCATCGACAAAGTGGGTCCGAAGACCGCAGCGAAGTGGCTGGGGCAGTACGGCACCGTCGACAACCTGGTGGCGCATGCGCATGAGATCACCGGCAAGATTGGCGAGAACCTGCGCGCGGGGCTCGAGACGCTGGCCCTGTCGCGCCAGCTGGCCACCATCCGCGTCGACCTCGACCTGCCGGAGGATGCCAACCAGCACGCGCGTCGCCGGCCGGATCGCGAGAAGTTGCGCGAGCTTTACGCGCGGCTGGAGTTCAGGGGAATGCTCAGGACGCTGGAGGCGGAGAGCGCCACATCGAGCGCGACGCCGGCAACTGCAGCCGCGATCGCCGCTGCACCGCGCGAATACGAAACCATCGTCACCGAAGAGGCGCTGCAGCGTTGGCTCACGGCATTGCAAGGCGCCGAGCTCACCGCCTTCGACACCGAAACCACCAGCCTCAATTACAGCATCGCCCGCATCGTGGGCATGTCTTTCTGCATCGAACCCGGCAAGGCCGCCTATCTGCCGCTGGCGCACCGCTATGCCGGCGCCCCCGACCAGCTGGACCTCGAGGCCACGCTGGCACGTTTGAAACCCTGGCTGGAGGACGCCTCCCGCGCCAAGCTCGGCCATCACCTGAAATACGACGCGCATGTGCTGCGCAACCATGGCATCCGGCTGGCGGGTTTCCGCCACGACACCATGCTCGAGTCCTATGTGCTCAACAGCGTGGCCACGCGCCATGACATGGACTCGGTGGCCAGGCTCTACCTCGGCATCGACACCATCAAGTACGAGACCGTGGCCGGCAAGGGCGCAAAGCAGATCTGCTTCGACCAGGTGCCCGTGGAGACCGCAGCCACCTATGCAGCCGAAGACGCCGACGTGACGCTGCGCCTGCATGCGGCACTATGGCCGCAACTGCAGGCGGTGCCGAAGCTGGAGGCACTCTACGATGAAGTGGAGCAGCCGCTGGCCTCGGTGCTCTACAAGATGGAGCAGCGCGGTGTGCTGCTCGACGCCGCGCTGCTGCGCAAGCAGAGCAGCGAGCTGGGCGCGAAGATCGGCGAGCTGCAGCAGCGCATCCATGCGGTAGCGGGCGGGGAGTTCAATCCCGATTCCCCCAAGCAGCTGCAGCAGATCCTGTTCGAGAAACACCAGCTGCCGGTGATCCGCAAGACACCCACGGGGCAGCCCTCCACTGCCGAGGATGTGCTCGAAGAACTGGCCGGCGCCTTCGAGTTGCCGCGGCTGATCCTCGATTACCGCGGCCTGACCAAGCTCAAATCGACCTACACCGACAAGCTGCCTGAACAGATCGACCCGACCTCGGGGCGCGTGCACACCAGCTACCACCAGGCAGTGGCGGCCACCGGCCGGCTTTCATCCACCGACCCGAACCTGCAGAACATTCCGATCCGTACCGCAGAAGGGCGGCGCATCCGCCAGGCCTTCATCGCTCCGCCTGGCCATGTGCTGATGGCGGCGGACTACTCGCAGATCGAGCTGCGCATCATGGCGCACCTGTCGGGCGACGCAGCGCTGGTGCGCGCCTTTGCGGAAGATCGCGATGTGCATCAGGCCACAGCTGCCGAAGTGCTGGGCAAGCCCATCGATGAGGTCACCTCCGAGGAACGGCGCTCAGCCAAGGCGGTCAACTTCGGGTTGATTTACGGCATGTCGGCCTTCGGCCTCGCCAAGCAGCTGGGGATTGATCGCGGATCGGCCCAGCGCTATGTCGATCTGTACTTCGAACGCTATCCGGGCGTGAAGGCCTTCATGGACCGCACCCGCGAGCAGGCACGCGCGCAGGGCTATGTCGAAACCGTGCGCGGCCGGCGCCTGTACCTGCCCGACATCCGCGCCACCAACCGCAACCTGCAGCAGTATGCCGAGCGCAGCGCCATCAACGCGCCCATGCAGGGCACCGCGGCCGACATCATCAAGCTGGCCATGCTGCGGGTGGAGCATGAGTGCAAGGCGCGGGCCCTGCCGGCGCGCCTCATCATGCAGGTGCACGACGAGCTGGTGCTGGAAGTGGCGCAGGAGGCTGTTGATGCGACGGCCGCGATGCTGCGCGAACAGATGGCCGCGGCCGAAACGCTGCGCGTGCCGCTGAAGGTGGACCTGGGCACCGGCGCCAACTGGGATCAGGCGCACTAGGCGCTCGAAGGACACGGCAGCATGACCCCAGGGGGCGAGCAATTGCCCGCGGCGGATCCCGCCGCGGCCACGGTGACGCCGGTGCGCAAGGCTGCGCTGGTGTTCATCTTCGTCACCGTGCTGATCGACATCATGGCCTTCGGCGTGATCATCCCGGTGCTGCCGGGACTGGTGCGCGAGTTCACCGGCGGCGACTTCGCCCAGGCAGCCTGGTGGGTGGGCACCTTCGGCACGTTGTTCGCGGCGATCCAGTTCGTCAGCACGCCCATCCAGGGCACGCTGTCGGACCGCTACGGCCGTCGGCCGGTGATCCTGTTGTCGTGCCTGGGGCTGGGCGTTGATTTCATGTTGATGGCGCTGGCGCAGTCGCTGCCCTGGCTGCTGGTGGCGCGCGTGTTCTCCGGCATGTTCTCGGCCAGCTTTACCACCGCCAATGCCTATATCGCCGACGTCACCGCGCCCGAGAAGCGCGCCAAGGCCTACGGTCTGATCGGCGCCGCGTTCGGCGTGGGCTTCATCATCGGCCCGCTCATCGGCGGCCTGCTCGGCGGCTGGAACCTGCGCGCGCCGTTCTGGTTCGCGGCCGCCCTTGCGCTGCTGAACTTCCTCTATGGCTGGTTCGTGCTGCCGGAGTCGCTGCCAAAGGAGCGCCGCTCGCAGCGCTTCAATTGGGCGCATGCCAATCCGGTGGGCTCACTGATGCTGCTGCGCCGGTTTCCGCAGGTACTGGGGCTGGCCTTTGTGGTGCTGATGGCCAACATGGCGCACTACGTGTATCCCAGCGTGCTGGT
>DATKBK010000194.1:0-2900 GCA_035514045.1 Steroidobacteraceae bacterium
TCGATGACGTGCTGGGAGCTGCACGCCAGCGCATCACCGACGGCGCGCGCGACCTCATCCAGCGCACGCTCGACAGCTACAACAGCGGCCTCCGCGTTACCAGCGTCAACCTCACCAATGTGCAGGTGCCCGATCTGGTGATCGACTCGCAGCGCGATGCCAACAAGGCCATCGAGGACCGCGAGCGCTTCGCGCAGGAAGCGCAGGCCTACTCCAACAAGATCCTGCCCGAGGCCGAGGGCACCGCGCAGCGCATGCTGCAGGATGCCGAAGCCTACAAGGCCCAGGTGGAGTCGCTGGCAGAGGGCGACGTTGCGCGCTTCCTCAGCGTGTACACCGCCTATGCCCAGGCCCCCGAAGTAACCCGCCAGCGCATGTACATCGAAACCATCGAGCAGGTGCTGCGCGAGTCGCAGAAGATCGTGCTCGACACCAAGGGTGGCGCCGGCGGCAACATGATCTATCTGCCGCTGGACCGGCTGCTGGAGCGCAATGCGACGCGCAGCCCGGCCCCGCAGCCTGGCAGCCAGAGCGGCGCCGAGGTATTGCCCGAACTGCCCAGTGTCACCGTGGACGGCCGCACGCGGGGGGTACGCTGATGCCGCGCGCACAGACCCTGCTCATTGGCGCGGCGGCGCTGATCATGCTGGCCTGGGGCAGCCTGTTCCAGGTGAACCAGAACGAGCTGGCCATTCGCACCGAGTTCGGCAAGATCGTGGGGCAGGACTATGGTCCCGGCCTGCACGCGAAATGGCCGTTGGTCAACGAGATCCGCCGCTTCGAGCGCCGCATCATCACCCAGTCCTACAGTGGCGAGACCTTCCTCACCAGCGAGAACAAGGCGCTCAACGTCGATTTCTACGTGAAGTGGCGGGTGCTCAACGCCGCGCAGTACTTCCGTGCCACCAACGGCATCGAGAGCTTCGCCTCGGCCCGCCTTGGCGACAACGTCAAGGACGGCATAAAGGGCGTGGTGGCCCTGCGCACGCTCGAAGAGATCGTCGTCACCGAACGCACGGCCTTCACCGGCGCCATGTTCACCCGCGCCAACGAGACTGTCAGGGAGCGGGGGGTGGAGCTGGTGGACGTACGCGTGCAGCGCATCGACCTGCCGGATGAGGTCAGCGACTCCGTGTACCAGCGCATGCGCGCCCAGTTCGTGGCGCGCGCCAACCAGCTGCGCGCCGAAGGTACGGCCGAAAAGGAACGCATCGAAGCTGGCGCCGATCGCACGCGGACCGAGCTGCTGGCCAACGCGCAGCGTCAGGCGCAGACCCTGCGCGGCGAGGGCGACGGGCAGGCGGCGCGCATCTACGGCCAGGCCTATGGCCGATCGCCCGAGTTTTATGGCTTCTATCGCAGCCTGCAGGCCTACCGCAATTCCATGGCCCGTGAAGGCGACGTCTGGGTGGTTACGCCCGACGGTGATTTCTTCAAGTACCTGGAATCGGGCGCGCGCCGCTAGGCGCGAGGGTCCGTGACAGCGCAGCGCGCATGAGCTTCGAATGGTCGGACCTGCTGGCCGCGCTTGCCCTCATGCTGGTGCTCGAGGGCCTGCTGCCGTTCCTCAATCCGGCCGGCTGGCGGCGCGTGTTCGCGCAGCTGGCCGCCAGCGGTGACAGTCAATTACGCGTCGGCGGGGCCGTGTGCATGGGGCTGGGATTGTTGCTGCTGTTCTTCGTGCGTTCCTGATCAGTTTTTTTCCGCAAGGGCGTGAAGATGGGTCGTTTCGTAATCGTCATCGGTACGCAGTGGGGCGACGAGGGCAAGGGCAAGATCGTCGACCTGCTGACCGAGCGGGCCGTGGCCGTGGCGCGCTTCCAGGGCGGCCACAATGCCGGCCACACGCTGGTGATCGGCGGCGAGAAGCACATCCTGTCGCTGATCCCCTCGGGCATCCTGCGCGATGGGGTGCGTTGCTACATCGGCAACGGCGTGGTGATCTCGCTGCCGGCGCTGCTCAAGGAGAGCGATGCGCTGGTGGCGCGCGGCGTGCCGGTGTTCGAGCGGCTGCGCATATCGCCTTCGTGTCCGCTGATCCTTCCCTCGCATGTGGCGCTGGATCAGGCGCGCGAGGCGGCGATGGGCGCCAACAAGATCGGCACCACCGGGCGCGGCATCGGCCCGGCGTACGAGGACAAAGTGGCGCGCCGCGCGCTGCGCGTGGCGGACCTGTTCAATCCACGCCACGTCGGCGAACAGCTGGCCGAGGTGCTCGACTACCACAACTTCGTGCTGACGAAATATTTCAGCCAGCCGGCGGTGGACCTGGCGGCCACCCGCGACGAGCTGCTGGCCCTGGGCGAGCGCGTCAAACCGCTGGTGGTGGACGTGACCCGCGAGCTGGCGGAGCTGCGCACCGCTGATGCCAATGTGCTGTTCGAAGGGGCGCAGGGCGCGATGCTCGACATCGACCATGGCACCTATCCCTTCGTCACCTCGTCCAACACCACCGGCGGCGGGGCGGCCACCGGCACCGGCCTCGGGCCGCGCAACTTCGACTACGTGCTGGGCATCGTGAAGGCCTATGCCACCCGCGTAGGTGCCGGTCCGTTCCCCACCGAGCTGTTCGATGCCACCGGCGAGCACCTGTCGAAGGTGGGCCATGAGTTCGGGTCGGTCACGGGGCGGCCACGCCGCTGCGGCTGGTTCGATGCCGTGGCGCTGCGCCGTGCGGTGGTACATGCCAGCGTGTCGGGCCTGTGCGTCACCAAGCTCGACGTGCTGGACGGGCTGCCGACCATCCGCATCTGCACCTCCTACCGCCTGGCGGGCGGAACCACCAGCGTGCATCCGCCCATGCTGGTCGAGGAGTTCGGCGAGGTCGAGCCGGTGTACGAGGAACTGCCCGGTTGGCAGGAATCCACCGTGGGACTCACCAGCTACCAGGACCTGCCCGA
>DATKBK010000195.1:0-4629 GCA_035514045.1 Steroidobacteraceae bacterium
GTGGCTTCGTTGAAGGCGCCGATCACATGGAACGGCGGTTCAGCCGGATTCGACAGCGGGCCCAGGATGTTGAACACGGTGCGCACGCCCAGCGCGGCGCGCACCGGCCCGATGGCCTTCATGGCCGGGTGATAGTGGGGCGCGAACAAGAAGGTAAAGCCCGTCGCGGCCAGGCACTCGGCGGCGCGGGTTTCATCCAGCGGCAGCTTCAATCCCAGCGCCTCGAGCACATCGGCGCTGCCGGCCTTGCTCGACACCGAGCGATTGCCATGCTTGACCACCGGCAGCCCAGCAGCAGCCGTCAGCAGCGAGGCGCCGGTAGAGATGTTGAAGCTGCCGGACTTGTCGCCGCCGGTGCCGACGATGTCCACCGCTGCGAGGCCAGGCTCGATCAGCGGTCGGCGACCCAGCGCACGCATGCCCAGCGCAAAACCCCGCAGTTCTTCGGCGGTGATGCCTTTGGCGCGGATTGCGGCCAGCAGGGCGCCGGCCAGCGCGGGCGGCAATTCAGGGTCGGTGAGCCCGACCAGCAGCTCGCGCGCCTCATCGGTGCCCAGCGCGCGATGCTCCAGCAGGCCATCCAGCCAGGTGCGCAGTTGCAGAAGATTGGCGACCATGTGCTGTTCCCGTGCCTTCAGGCTTCGCGCAGCGGCGCGGTCAGCCGCAGGAAGTTGCCCATCAGCTGCGGACCGTCCGGGGTCAGCACGCTCTCGGGATGGAACTGCACGCCCTCGATGGTGTACTCGCGATGGCGCACGCCCATGATCTCGCCCTCGGCCGTCAGGGCGGTCACTTCAAGTTCGGCCGGAACGCTGGCCGGCTCGGCGATCAGCGAGTGGTAGCGCCCCACTTCGGCCGGCTGCGGCAAGCCTTCAAACAGGGTCTTACCGTCATGCTTCACCATGGATGTCTTGCCATGCATCAGCCGCGGCGCGCGCACCACCTCGCCGCCGAATACCTCGACGATGGACTGGTGCCCCAGGCACACACCGAACACCGGCAGCTTGCCGGCGAAAGCCTTGATCATCGCCATCGACACGCCGGCATCGCGCGGCGTGCCCGGACCCGGCGAGATGCACAGGTGGGTGATATCCATGTGCAGCGCCTCGTCGACGGTGACTTCGTCGTTGCGCAGCACGCGCACATTGGCGCCCAGCACTAGAAAGGCCTGCACCAGGTTGTAGGTGAAGGAATCGTAGTTGTCTATCAGCAGCAGGCGCGACTGCGGCGGCTTGCTCACAAACCCTCCTCGGCCAACGTCAGCGCACTGCGCAAGGCGGCGCTCTTGGCGAATACTTCGTTGAACTCGGAATCCGGGTTGCTGTCGGCGACGATGCCGGCGCCGGCCTGGTAGCTGTAGCGGTCGCCTTCAAACACCAGCGTGCGGATGGTGATTGCCTGGTCCATGTCTCCCTGCGCGCCGAAATAGCCGATGGTGCCGCCATAGAGCCCGCGATCCACCGGCTCCAGCTCCTCGATGATCTGCATGGCCCGCACCTTCGGTGCACCCACCAGCGTGCCGGCGGGGAAGGCCGCAGCGAACAGGTCGAAGGCATCACGGTCGGGCGAAAGTTCGCCGTGCACACCGCTGACAATGTGCATCACGTGGCTGTAGCGCTCGATGACGCGGTAGGGGTTCACTAGTACGGAGCCGGCCCGTGCGACGCGGCCCAGGTCATTTCGCGCCAGGTCCACCAGCATCACGTGCTCGGCGTTCTCCTTCGGATCGGCCAGCAGGCGCCGCTCGTTGGCGAGATCCTCCGCAGGATCGGCCATGCGCGGCAGCGTGCCGGCGATGGGCCGCAGTTCGGCGCGGCCGCCCTTCAGCTTCACCAGCGCCTCGGGCGACGAGCCCACCACGGTCACGCCGCCCAGCGTGCAGTAATACATGTAGGGGGAGGGATTGATGAGCCGCAGCGCGCGGTACACCTGGAAGGGATCCAGCTGGTGCGTGCCAGAAAACTTCGATGCCAGCACCAGCTGGTAGACATCGCCCGCCGCGATGTATTCCTGCGCCCGGCGCACCCCGGCCATGTAGTCCTCGCGACCCAGCGACACTTCCGGATCGCTGAACCCCTTCTGCAGGCGGGGGAACACGATGCCGCCACGCAGCGCCGCGATCACCTCACGCCGCAAGACCTGACGCTCGGCCTCGCTGCCCGCATGCAGCAACGCGATGCCGCGCGTCAGGTGGTCGAACACCAGCAGCGATTCGGGTGCCACGTAGTGCAGGATGGGCGCCTCGGGCCGTCGCGCCAGCCGCGTCGGCAACCGCTCGAAGAAGCGCACCGCATCGTAGGCGGTGAAGCCCACCAGCCCGCCGGCCAGTGGCATGCCCGGCAGCTCCGGCTGCGGTCGCGGCGCGCGTGCCAGCGCCTCGCGCAGCCGCAGCAGCAGGCCTTCCTTTGATTCCGGCACGGGATAGACGTCGCCGCCGACGGTCAGCGCGCGCGCATCGAGCCGCACTTCCAGCCCCGCGCCAAAGCCGATGAAGGAGTAACGCGCCAGCCGCTCGCCGCCTTCCACGCTCTCGAGCAGGAAGCGCGGACGAAACGAGGCCAGCTTGGCGAACGCCGACACCGGCGTGTCCAGATCCCCTGCAATATCGAATGGCGGTTTCAGATACTTCCCCGTTACCTTGCGTTCTCGCGGACAACAAAAAACCCATCCCGGTGGCGCCGGAGATGGGTTCTGGTGTTCGAGTCTTTGGCTAGATCAGGCTTTGCACAACAGACGACCAGCACCCCTCCGTTCAGGAGCGGAGCCACCACCAGCGCCGAGCGGTGTGGGTCGTCTGCATCCAGTCAGTATGGCTAGGGGTTTCCGGGGCCGTCAAGTCCGGCCGGCCGGTCGCCCGGTCGCCCGGTCGCAGGCCAGCAGGTGGCAGGTGTGGCCGCGACGGGTGCCCCGGCGCACGGGTGGCACCGACCTGCGCCACCAGCCCTCACCTCGTCGGAAATATTGGCATGATGCCGTTCCAGACGTGAGGTAGCCCGGCGAGCTGCCCACTGAATCGAAGGGCATCGCGGCAGCAGTTGGATCGCCGATTTCAACCAAGCGAGGTACGACGTGAACAGGAATATTCGCGCGGTGGCTACCGCTTTGGCAATTGTTGGCAGCTTTGCCCTATTGACGACCGTGAGCGCTGCCGAGCCGCCGGGCATCGAGGCACGCTTGAAGGCGGTCGAAGATCGCGTGCAGATCGAGCAATTGCTCATGCGCTACGCGGCAGCCTTGAATACCGCGGACGCCGACACCTACGTGTCACTGTTCACGGAAGATGCGACCTTCGAGCTGAAACGTGCGGTAGGCCAGCCGCCGTTCCTGGGCCCTTTCAAAGGGCGGGATGCGTTGCGAAAGCAGTGGTTTCCCGAGGCGGTCGCCGGCGCACAGAATCCGGGCGCCGGGCGCGATTTCGGGCCGATGCGGCACGTGACCACGAACTACGAAATCGTCGTGAACGGCGACACCGCCACTGTGCGGGCTTTCTTCATCGAAATCGTCTCCAATGGCGACAATTCCCCGCCCGGCAGCAAGCCGCCGACGATTCACGCCATGGGGCGCTACGAGGACGAACTCGCAAGACAGAACGGTCAGTGGCTGTTCAGCAAACGCACTGTCATCACGGACATGAACCAGAAGTGGGAACCGTAGGGACCAGATTGAAATGCCACAGAATCCGCTGCTGACCGGTCGCTATCGCGCGCGGTTCATCGCAATCCTGTTCCTCGTCTGCTTCCTGAACCTGGCCGACCGCACGGTGTTCTCGGTGCTCGCACCACTGATCCGCGTCGACCTGAAGCTGAGCGACTCGCAGATCGGCATGTTGCAGGGCCTGGCCTTCGCGCTGCTCTATGGAGGCCTCGGCATCCCCGTCGGCTGGTTGGCAGAACGCTTCAGCCGCGTCGGCATCATCGCCATCGCGACGGCCTTCTGGTCGGCTGCCACCGCACTGTCCGGCATCGCGACGAACTTCTGGCAGATGCTGCTCACGCGCGTCGGCGTGGGTACGGGTGAGGCCGGGTTCACCGCGCCCACCAGTTCGCTGATCGCGGACCACTTTCCGCGTGAACGGCGCGCCAGCGCGATGTCGCTGGTGATGCTGGGACTGCCGATCGGAGCGATGGTCGGTGCGCTGCTCGCGGGCGTGATCGCCGAGCGCTGGGGCTGGCGTGCGGTGTTCTTTGCCTTCGGTGTGCCGGGCTTGCTCGTGGCCCTGACGGTATGGCTGGGCCTGACCGAACCGCCGCGCGGCCTTGCCGATGGCGTGTCGGGCCAGCGCCGCGCGCCCGCACCGCTGCGCGCCACCTTCTCGCATGTCTGGAATGTGCGCAGCCTGCGTTGGATCGTGATCGGCGGCGCCATCTGTTCCATTGGCATTCAGGGCGTCGCGCAATTCATGGTGCTGTACTTCGTGCGCAGCTTCCAGATGCCGATCCCTTCCGCCGCCGCGTTGTTCGGCATCCTGTCGGGCGCTTCGCTCGCCGTCGGCCTCCTGCTGGGCGCCTTCGGAACCGACCGCGCCTCGGCGCGCGACGTGCGCTGGTGGGTGGTCGCGCCAGCCATCGCGCTGGTGCTGACCACGCTATGCTTCGTGGTTGGCTTCCGCAGCGACAACATCGTGCTGGC
>DATKBK010000196.1:0-3644 GCA_035514045.1 Steroidobacteraceae bacterium
TCATCTGGGCACCGTGGAACCTGCGTTGTGAAGATGTCGTGGCCATTGGCAACGATGCAGAGGTGTACAACGCCTGGCCCGTGAAATTGGACTCCCACGCCACGATCTCGCAGCGCGCCTGGCTGTGCACGGCCAGCCACGACGTGGACCATCCGGGGTTCCCGATGGTCGGCGCCCCGATCCATATCGGCAGTCGTGCATGGGTATGCGGGCGCGCGACCGTGATGCCAGGCGTCACTCTGCGGGAGGGTGCCGTACTGGCTACGGGTGCGGTGGCCACCGCGGACCTCGACGCCTGGTCGGTCTATGGTGGTATCCCTGCGCGCTTCCTGCGCAGGCGGAAGCGGGCCCATGAGTGAACCCACGCTCACGGACCGCAGGCTGTCGCACGCCAGTCGCGAGTACGAATGGACCACCACTGGGCATCCCGAGTCGCATGACTATCTCTTGTCACCCGTGCTGCGACTGCTTGAGCGGCATGGCGCGCGCCGGGTGCTTGACCTGGGCTGCGGCAATGGCGCGCTGTCGGGTGCACTCGCAAGCAGGCAGTTCGCCGCGACCGGCCTCGACTACAGTAGTTCGGGCATTGCCCTGGCACGTCACAACTTCCCGGCTGCCCACTTCGAACAGCACGACGTGACTGCGCCGCTGCCCGCTGCGCACGTCGGCGCCTACGACGCCGTCGTGTCGATCGAAGTCATTGAGCACCTGCTGCTGCCACGACTCCTGGTCGCCAACGCATTGCGGTCGCTGCGCCCCGGTGGCCTGCTGATCATCAGCACGCCCTTCCACGGCTACCTCAAGAACCTCGCACTGGCCCTCACCAACGGCTTCGATTCGCACTGGCATCCGCTGCGTGATTTCGGCCACGTGAAGTTCTTCTCGCGCGCGACGCTCGAGCAGTTGCTTTCGGAGGCAGGGCTGGCGCGCTTGACGGCGCAGACTGCCGGGCGCTTCTATCCGCTGTCCAAATCGATGATCGTCTCCGGACTGAAGGCCGAATGATCTCCGTGCTGATCCTCACCAGGAACGAGGAACAGGACCTGCCGGCCTGCCTGGCTTCCCTGTTCTGGTGTGATGACATCCATCTGTACGATTCCTGCAGCACTGACCGCACCGTGGAGATCGCCGCGGCGGCCGGCGCCAGAATCACTAGCCGCGAATTCGACAACTGGGCCGCACACCAGAACTGGGGATTGCGCAATATCCGCTTCCGGCATCCCTGGGTGTTCTATATCGACGCGGACGAGCGCGTCACGCCGCAACTGCGCGAGGCCATGCTGGCCGCTGTGCTCTCGCCGGGCAACCAGATCGCCTTCCGGGTCCAGCGGCGCGACTACTTCATGGACACCTGGCTGAAGCACGTGCAGACCTCGCCGTTCTATATCCGGCTGTTCCGGCCGGAGTACATACGGTACGAGCGGCTGGTGAACCCCGTCACTCTCGTGGACGGGCCGGTCGGTGAAGTGTCCGGATTGCTCGATCATCATCCCTTCAGCAAGGGAATTTCGCACTGGGTGGCCCGCCACAATTCCTACAGCTCCCTGGAGGCCGAGCAGATCCGCCTCAACCGGCGCAACCAGGCTCCGCTGAGCTTGCGCAAGGCCTTGTTCGGCGGGGATTTCAATGAACGGCGATACCACCAGAAGGAGCTGTTCTACCAGCTGCCGGCGCGGCCGCTAGTCAAGTTCCTGCTGCTGTACCTGGGCAAGAGAGGCTTCCTCGACGGGCGTGCCGGACTCACGTATGCGCTGCTGCAGTCCATCTACGAGTACCTGATCGTGCTCAAGACGCGGGAGTTGGCCAGCCGGGAAGCCGGGAACTGAATTTGTCTGCCCTGAAGGCGAGGTTGCTGGCCGGGCTCGGCGCGAATGCCTTCGGCCAGTTGATCACTATCGGCATTCAGTTGGCATCGGTACCGCTGTTCCTGCACTACTGGTCACTGCAGGACTATGGCCTGTGGCTGCTAATCTACGCGATTCCGGCCTGCATTTCCTTCGCGGATGTCGGCGTGGGGCCAGTCGCCATGAACCGGATGACAATGCTCGCCGCGCAGGACAGGCACACCGAAGCCAACGTCGTGTTCCAGACCGCGTTGGCGCTGACCATGGTGTCGACGGCGATGATTCTGGTGCTGGGTCTGGCGGTAATCTGGAACTTCGATCTTGGGCCGGTACGGGATCTTCCGACTCGCACCACGCTGTCGCTGCTCGTCGCCGGCACGCTGCTCAACATCTATGCACCACTGTTCGACGGTCAGTTCCGTTCGGCGGGGCGCTTCGCCACTGGCACCGTGGCCATCCATGCGGGACGCCTTTTCGAATGGTCTGTCGGCATGCTCGGGCTTGCGATCTTCCGCAGCATGCTCGCGGTGGCCGGCGGCATGCTGATCGCCCGCATGGTTGCCAGCATCGTCATGGTCATCTGGACCAGGCGTCAGTTCCCCCAGTACCGATGGGGCGTGGCAGCTGCCAGTCGCGCGGAGCTGCGAACGCTGCTGCCGCCTGCGGCCGCATTTCTCGCGCTGCCGGCCGGCAACGCGCTGCTGCTGCAGGGCGTGTCGATCGTGGTCGGTGGCACGTTCGGTACCGGTGCGCTGGCGGTCTTCAACACGTTGCGCACCCTGACGCGAACCCCGGTGCAGTTGCTCACCATGTTCAGCCGATCGCTCTGGCCGGAGATGTCGCGCAGCTATGGCGCAGGTGACACTGCCACGCTTGGGCGCCTCTACCGGCACTCGGCGCGTAGCGCCCTTGTGGCCTGCGCCATCGCCTGTGTCTGCCTCTACTTCGCCGCACCTTTGATCCTCAAGGTGTGGACCCACGGCCAGGTCGAGCCAGATCCGTTGCTGTTGGCATTGTTGCTGATCACGGCCCTGGCAAGCTGCGCGTGGCAGATCGCACAGGTCCTGCTGTCCTCGACCAACACGCATATGCGCATGTCCGCCTGGTACCTGTCCGCAGCGTTGCTGGTGGTCGCTCTTGTGACGCTGTTGCCGGAATCGTGGGGCATGTCGCCCCTGGCTGGCGCACTGATCCTGTTTGAAGTGGTGATGTTCGCGGTGTCGCGGCGGCTGGTGGCGGTGCCGCTTCAGATGACGACCACGTTGTCGCGCAGGAAGTAGGCCAGCTGCGGATCCAGTTCGCCGAGTTCCACCGCCGGCACGCCGCCATAGAGCCGGTAGCTCTCGCCAAATGACTTGTTCAGCAGGCTGTTTGCGCCCAGCACGCTGTAGTCCGGCAGCGATGCTCCACCGAGCAGCGTCGAAGCGGTTCCCACGAAGCAATACCTGCCGATGGCGATCGGCCTGGCTTCCTGCCTGTTGGTCGCGATGTTTATGCTGTGGGTGAGCAGCTGCGACCTGAAGCCAGCCACGATGGAAAAGGAACCGATCGAGATCTGGTCCGTGCAATCGACGAGGTGGCGATTGGTGATTCCGGAATGTGCCGCCATGTCCAGCTCGGGCCGGCGCGAGGGCTGGTGCATGAAATGCGGTGGCTGCCCGGACGGGTATCCGGTGATCCAGTTCAGTCGTCCGATCGAGGCCTGTTGGCCCATCGACAGCAGATCCAGGCCCTTGACCACGGTAAGGTGGCCGATGCGCGCGCCCTCACCCATCACGAGGCGCTTCGGGTAGACCCACG
>DATKBK010000197.1:0-2568 GCA_035514045.1 Steroidobacteraceae bacterium
AGCAGGTGAAGGAGGTCGTTCTGGCCAAACATGTGCCGTTCTCGATCTCCGAAATCGAAGCGGATTGCCCAGGCGTTTCCCGGGAAACCGTCAGGATCGTGTTGCGCGAGATGAGCCGGGAGGGATTGATCGCCTCCACCGGCAAGGGGCGCTCGGCCAAATGGGTGCGGAAGTCGTGACGAACGAGAATCGAAGCGAATCGATTGATCGCAGGATCAGCGTCGCCCCCATGATGGAGTGGACCGACCGCCATTGCCGCTATTTCCTGCGCCAGTTCTCGCCGCACACCCGCCTGTACACCGAGATGATCCACGCCGCGGCGATAGTACGTGGCGACGCGACGCGCCTGCTGCGCTTTTCGGCCGAAGAGCAACCACTGGCCATCCAGCTAGGTGGCTCCGATCCCGTGCAGCTGGCCGCCGCCGCGCGGCGCGCCGAAGATGCCGGCTTCATCGAGGTGAATCTCAACTGCGGCTGTCCCAGCGACCGGGTTCGCTCTGGCGCCTTCGGCGCCTGCCTGATGCAGCAGCCGCAGCTGGTTGCCGAGTGCGTGGCGGCGATGAAGCAGGCGGTGAGACTGCCGGTGACCGTGAAGTTCCGCATTGGAGTTGTGGACCGGGACGCAGTGGGCAGCAGTGCTGCCGCGCTGGCGCGCGGGCAGATCTTCGATGCGGACGACACGCGGATGCTGGAGCAGTTCGCGCGGGCGCTGATGGCGGCGGGCACCGACATGTTGATCGTGCATGCACGCAAGGCGGTGCTGGGCGGCCTGTCGCCGCATGAGAACCGCACTGTGCCGCCATTGCGCTATGACGCGGTGGCATCGCTCCGGGCGGCGCTGCGCCCTGACGCTGGCACCACTGCGGTGCCGGTGATCGCCAATGGTGGCCTACGCACCCGGCCCGAGGTGCTGCAGGCGCTGGCTGAATTCGATGGTGTGATGATCGGCCGCGAGGCCTATCACCGGCCGGAGCTGCTGGGGGAATTGCACGCTGCCCTGCATCCGGACGATCCGCCGCCGCCCGGGCCGCTTGAGGTGCTGCAGGCCATGTGCGAGTACGCGCGGCGTGAGTCGGCCGCCGGCACGCCGCTCAATGCCATCACCCGGCACATGCTGGGTCTGCTTAGTGGCCGGCCGGGTGCCCGGGCCCTGCGCCAGATCCTGTCGGGCCAGGTGCAGCAGGGTGTTCCGGCGGCGGAAATCTTCAGCCGGGCGATGGCCCTGGCCGGCGCAGCTCACGACGAGCCGGCGTGTTCCCCGCAACTGCCATCAGCAATGACGTGAACGGACTTTCTCAGGGGCAGGTCGTGCCGGTCTGGGACGCCACCGACGCCCGGCCGGTAAACGTGATGGTCACGATGCGTTTCTGCCCGCCCACGGAGGGAGTTGCGCGGCAGACGGTAAACGTGGCGGGGGTGGCACCTGCCCCGATGGGTTGAAAATTGAGCGTGTTGATCCCGCTGGAGACCTTGAAGCCGGTGGCTCCTTCATGCTGGCGCTGGATTACCGTGCCACCCTGGATCACGATCCAGCCTTGTTCCCAGCTACCGGCAGTGCAGGCCGTACCAGAGGTCGAGACGCACATCGTGACCGGGGCATTGCGTTTGATGGCCTCGCTTCGCGCCAGCATGGCGCTGGCGACCAGCTCGTTGGCGGTGGCACGCAGTTGACTGCCGAGGCTCGCGTCCCTGAATGACGGCACCGCGATCGCCATGATGATCGCGACCAGGGAGATCACGATCATCATTTCGACCAGTGTGAAGCCGCCCGATCGATGTGCTCTTGCGTGCATCGCGCCAGTGCTCATCAGCGTTCGATGTACCAGTAGATCCGGCGCTTGGACTGGGCGGGAACACCCGCGGCCGGAACCTCTGGCTCCTCACCTTCCAGGGGTGAAGCCGAGCTGCAGCCGATGCAGAAGGGAACCGTCTCGCCGTCGTCCAGAGTGACCATGCCGGCCACCGGCGAAGGCGGCAAGCCGATGTCACCCGGTAGTTCCTCGGAGCGCGTGAGGCCGTCCGCAGCCGCGGAATTGGCGTGCAGGATGTTGTACACCCGCGCCGTGCCGAGATTGGAGGCGCAGGCGTCAAGGTCTGGCAGAGCCGGCGAATGCGTGCTGAAGGTGACCACGCCGAAGATGGTGATGGCGGAAGTCACCACCTGCTCGGTGGGCAGCAGGACCAGGTACGTGCCCTTCTTGGCGGCAAGATCAGTCGCGTCAGGCGTGCCGCTGCCAATGGAGAGCAGGGAGTCCAGGCACAGCACTTCGGCGCCGCAAGTGGCGAATTCATCAGTCAGCCAGTCCGCGTCAGTCGGCTGGTCCTTCACCGTGAAGAAGTAGTTGTTGACCAGATTGTCGATCAGCAGCGGCTTCTCGCGATCACCGGAACCCAGCAGCACGATGTAGCCATTGCCGTCGGCGAGCACATCGGGCGCGAACAGGAATTTGCGGTTGTCGGTGCAGGCGGCGGTGGTGTCGCATCCGAGTGAGGCGATCTTCACCATCGTCCAGCTGCCTGGCGCCACATTGTCGCCCATGGTCACGCGATAGATATTGCCTCCCAGGT
>DATKBK010000198.1:0-13133 GCA_035514045.1 Steroidobacteraceae bacterium
AGGGCGGCCCGCACCGGCGCCTCGACCTCGGGCGCCAGGCCCTCGCCGAAGAATTCTTTCACGATGCCGATCTTCAGACCCGCCAGCGGCGCATCGAGCGCGGCGTGATAATCCGGCACGGGTGCATCGACGCTGGTGGAGTCTTGCGGATCGAAACCCGCCATCGCCTGCAGACACAGGGCCGCATCCTCGGCCGAAACCGTAATCACGCCGCCCTGGTCCAGGCTGGAGGCGAAGGCGATCATGCCGTAGCGCGACACGCGCCCGTAGGTGGGCTTGAGCCCGGTGACGCCGCACAGTGCCGCTGGCTGGCGGATCGAGCCGCCGGTATCGGTGGCGGTGGCCAGCGGCGCCAGACGTGCGGCAACCGCCGCCGCGGAACCACCTGAGGAACCGCCGGGCACCCGGCTGGGGTCCCAGGGATTCTTCACCGGACCGTAGAAGCTGGTTTCGTTCGACGAGCCCATGGCGAACTCGTCCATGTTCGCCTTGCCGATCATCACCATGCCGGCCTCTTTCAGGCGGCGCACGACGGTGGCGTCGTAGGGCGAGACGAAGTTCGACAGCATGCGCGAACCGCAGCTGGTCAGGACGCCCGCAGTGCAGAAGATGTCCTTGTGGATCATGGGCACGCCGGTAAGCGGGCCGGCGTCACCTGCCGCCCGTCGCTTATCCGCGACAGCAGCCGCCTCCAGCGCCTGGTCGGTGGTCAGCGTGACCAGCGCATTGAGCAGTGGCTGCGCGGCCTGTGCACGCCGCAGGGCTTCCCGGGTCAGCTCGACAGCGGAGTACTGCTTGCCAGCCAGACCGGCCGCGAGGCCGGCAAGCGTGACGGACGTCACTCGATCACCCGGGGGACGAGGTACATGCCGGCTTCAACCTGCGGCGCATTGCGCTGGTAGAGCTCGCGCGCGTTGCCCGAGGTCACGGCATCTGCGCGCAGCCGCTGCACCTGGCCGGCGAGCGGGTGAGCCATGGGCTCTGCAGTGCCCGTGTCGGCTTTTTCCAACTGCGCGACCATGCCGAGGATGCGGCTGAGCGAGTCGGTGTAGGCGGGGATCTCTTCGGCCTTGAGTGCAAGCCGCGCCAGATTGGCGATGGATTCGATCTGACGGGGCGAAAGGCTCATGTGAAGGAGGCCGCAAACTTCGGAAAAAACAGCTCCAAATGATACACCGTCGCCTTGCGGAAGTCCTGCCGCTGTTGTTAGATTGGCGCCCGCTTCGTCGATCCACCTCACTCGCCGGCCAAGGTTCCCACTCCAAATGTTCAAACGCCTGCGCGGCTATTTCTCGAGCGACCTGTCCATCGACCTGGGCACGGCCAATACCCTGATTTACGTGCGTGGCAAGGGCATCGTGCTCAACGAGCCCTCGGTGGTGGCGGTACAGGACGAACCCAACCGGGGCGGCAAGATCATCGTCGCCGTCGGCATGGAGGCCAAGAACATGATCGGCCGCACGCCCGGTCACATCAATGCGGTGCGGCCCATGAAAGACGGCGTCATCGCCGACTTCACCTACACCGAGAAGATGCTGCAGTACTTCATCAAGAAAGTGCACGGCAACCGCTTCCTGCAGCCCAGCCCCCGGGTGCTGGTGTGCGTACCCTTCGGCTCCACCCAGGTCGAGCGCCGCGCCATCCGCGAGTCGGCCGAGGGTGCCGGCGCGCGCAACGTGGCCATCGTCAGCGAACCCATGGCCGCGGCGGTAGGCGCGGGCCTGCCAACCAACGAGGCCCGCGGCTCGATGGTGCTCGACATCGGCGGCGGTACCAGCGAGGTCGCGGTGCTGTCGCTCAACGGCATCGTCTATGCCAACTCCGCGCGCATCGGCGGCGACCGCTTCGATGACGCCATCATGAATTACGTGCGCCGCAACTACGGCATCCTCATCGGCGAGGCCACTGCCGAGCGCATCAAGATCGAGATCGGCTCGGCCTATCCCGGCCAGCAGGTCAAGGAACTCTCGGTGAAGGGCCGCAACCTCTCCGAAGGCGTGCCGCGCAGCTTCACGCTCAACAGCAACGAGATCCTCGAAGCCCTGCAGGAACCATTGCAGGGCATCGTCAGCGCCGTGAAGCAGGCGCTGGAGCAGACCCCGCCCGAACTGGGCGCCGATGTCGCCGAGCGCGGCATCGTGCTCACGGGTGGCGGCGCGCTGCTGCGCGACATCGACAAGCTGTTGATGGAAGAAACTGGTCTGCCGGTGGTCATCGCCGAGGACCCGCTGACCTGCGTCGCGCGGGGCGGCGGTCGTATCCTCGAACTGATGGACGAACTGGGCCCCGGACACTTCGGCCTCGAGTAGATGCGCCCCGCGTGGCCCTCGCCGGCGGTGCAATGAATCGGCCTTCGGCACGCGACCTTGAGGCGGGGCCGCGCTTCTTCCTGTTCGCGCTGCTGTCGCTGGTGCTGATGTACTTCGACCAGAAGGATGGCTGGGGCGAGCGCATCCGCTACGGGCTGCAGGCGGCGGCCTATCCCATCCAGGTCGCCATCGGGTCGCCGGGCAAGCTCTGGTCCACCTCCTCGGAGTTCTTCCGCAGCCGCGGCAGCCTGCAGGAGGAGAACGCCACACTGCGCGAACGCACCCGCGCATTGTCGTTGCAGACCATGCGCCTGGCAGCACTGGAGCACGAGAACGCGCGGCTGCGCGGCCTTACGCAAGCCGCGCCTGCCCTGGTGAGCCGCAACCAGCTGGTCAATGTGGTCAATGCCGACCTGGGGCGCCTGCGGCAGCGCCTGGTGATCGACCAGGGTCACGGCTCCGGCCTCTTCCGTTCTCAAACCGTGATCGATACCCACGGCCTGGTTGGCCAGCTGGCGCGGGTCGGACCGTGGAGCAGCGAGGTGATGCTGATCACCGACCCGGAAGCGGCTGTACCCGTCGAAGTGCTGCGCAGCGGCGTGCGCAGCATCGCGGTGGGAACCGGCAACGAGAATGAACTGGAACTGCCCCTGCTGCCGGCCACGGCCGATGTCCAGGCTGGCGACCAGCTGGTGACCTCGGGACTCGGCGGCGTGTTTCCGGCCGGCGTACCCGTGGGCACCATCACCGAGAGCCGCCGTGACCCGGATGAGCTGCTGGCCTACGTACGGGCGCGCCCGGTCGCGCGACTTGCTGCCAGCCGGCAACTGCTCGCACTGTGGTTCGAACCGGCCAGCCCCGCCGCCCCCACCGATCCGAAGCTGCTCTCCACGCTGCCCGAAGCGCCGGTGGCCCAGCCTGTGACGGCACCACCCTCGCGGCCCGACGCGTCAGTGCCGGGGCCGCGCTGATGTTCGTCCGCGGCCGCGAATCCCCGGTGCTGGCGTGGATCACCATGCTGATAGCGCTGGTGCTGACGCTGCTGCCGTTGCCGCAGTGGCTGGCCATCCTGTGGCCGAACCTGGTCCTGCTCACCGTGCTGTACTGGTCCACCATGGCGCCAGCCGCGGGTGGCGTGCTGATCGGCTTCGCCGCGGGCCTGGCGCTCGACGTGCTGGGCGGTGCGCAGCTGGGCCAGCACGCCTTCGCGTTCACCCTGCTCACCTACCTTGCCATCAAGCTGCACCTGCTCACGCGGGCCAAACCGATATTCGAACAGGCGATCTTCGTGCTGCTGGCGCTGTTCATCTATGAAGCCACGCTGTGGGCCATCGACGGCTTCAGCAACCGCAGTACCGGCAGCTGGCTGCGCTGGCTGCATGTGCCGGTGGGGGCCATACTCTGGCCGATAGTCACCGGCCTGCTGGGCCGTCTGCACGCACCCCGCTAGGAGTCGAATCCAACCATGGTCGGGCCGGTACGCATCAAGGACCACCAGAAAGAGCAGCGGATATTCCTGCAGCGCTCGCTGGTTGCGGCCGCAGTGATCGGCGCGATGGTGCTGGTGCTGATCGGGAAGCTGGTGCTGCTGCAGGTGGTGCTCCACGATGAATACCTGCTGCGCGCCGAAGGCAATCGCGCGCGCATCGAGGCCATTCCAGCCAATCGCGGCCTGATCCTCGACCGCAATGGCAATGTACTGGCCGAGAACCAGCCCAGCTACCAGCTGGAGCTGGAGCGCGAACTGGTGACGGACCTGACGCAGACACTGCAGGGCCTCACCCAGATCGGCGTGCTCGACGCCGACCGGATCGCGGATGTGCGCCGCGATGTGCTGGCTCGCAGGGCCTTCGAGGCCGTGCCGATCCTGCGCCAGATGAGCGAGGAGCAGGTCGCAGCCTTCGCTGTGCATCGCCACCAGTTCCCCGGCGTGGACATCCGCGCTCGCTCCACGCGCAGTTACCCGCATGGCGCACTGGCCGTGCACGCGCTGGGCTACGTGGGCACGATCAGTGAAACGGACCTGGCAAAGATCGACGAAAACGCCTACCGCGGCACCATGGTGATCGGCAAGCGCGGCGTCGAAGCGGCACGCGAGTCCGAGCTGCATGGCATCAACGGCTCGCGCGAGATTCTGGTCAATGCCCAGGGCCGCTCGGTGGCCGAAGGCCAGCTGCGCACCACGCTGCGCACGCGCCCGCCGACGGCCGGGTCGGATCTGATCCTGTCGCTCGACCTGCCGACGCAGCAGGCCGCAGAAGCGGCATTCACTGGCCGCCGCGGTGCCGCCGTCGCGCTGGATCCCAACAATGGCGATGTGCTGGCCTTCGTGAGCCTGCCCGGGTTCGATCCCAGCTTGTTCGGACGCGGCATCAGCACGAAAGAATATCGCGCCCTCGAAAGCAGCATCGACCAACCGCTGTTCAATCGCGCCATCATGGGCACCTATCCGCCTGGCTCCACCGTCAAGCCGGTGCTGGGCATGGCGGGGCTCGCCTATGGCGAGGTCACCGCCAACGAAACCCACTACTGCCCGGGTTATTTCCAGTTGCCCAACAGCAGCCGGCGGGCGCGTGAGGGGCGCGGCGGCGTGCATGGTGCGGTGGACCTGCGCACCTCCATCTCCAAGTCCTGCGACGTTTACTACTATTCGCTGGCCTACAACCTGGGGGTGGACCGCATGCACGAGTTCCTCTCCCCGTTCGGCTTTGGCAGGCATACCGGCATCGACATCGCGGGTGAGGTGTCCGGCACCCTGCCCTCCCGGGAGTGGAAGCAGCAACGCTACCCCGACGATGGGGCGTGGTACCCCGGCGACTCGGTCAACTTCGGCATCGGCCAGGGTTTCATGAGCGTTACGCCGATGCAGCTGGCGCAGGTCACCGCCGTGCTGGCCGCACAGGGCAAGGTGTTCCAGCCGCGGCTGGTTACCGGCATCCGCGATCCCGCCACCGGCGAAACCACCATCATCGAGCCCACGCCGCTGGAGCGGGTGCAGGGTGGCACGCCGGAGCAGTGGAAAGTGGTCATGGAAGGCATGCGCGACACCATGATCAGCGGCACCGGACGGGCCATCTCCACTTCGGCCGAATACCATATGGCTGGCAAGACCGGCACCGCGCAGGTGTTCTCCGTGGCGCAGAACCAGAGCGTGACGGCCGCGGTGGAGAACGAGCGCCTGCGCGATCACTCCTGGTTCATTGCCTTCGCGCCCGCTGAAAACCCACAGATTGCGGTCGCGGTACTGGTGGAGAACGGCGGTTTCGGCGCCAGCGCCGCCGCGCCCATAGCGCGCCAGATGTTCGACGCCTACCTGCTGCCGCGACTGCCCGCCAAAGCACCAGCTGAAGTGCAGCCATGATCCGCGTCAGCCCGGTTGATTCCTCCACGGCCAGCAGGACTTTCGGCACCGCCGCGCGCGCGCTCCTGGCGCTGAAACTTGACGGCCCGCTGCTGGTCGGGCTGGGGCTGCTGGCCGTGTATGGCCTTGCGGTGCTCTACTCGGCTTCCGGCGAGAACTGGAGCATGGTGCTGCGCGCCACGGCGCGCCTCGGCATCGGCGCCACGGCGATGGTGCTGCTGGCCCAGGTGCGTCCCTCGCAGCTGCGCAAGGTGGCGCTGCCCCTGTGGATTGTGGGCGTTGTACTGCTGATCGTGGTCGATGTGCTGGGCGTGATCGGCGGGGGCGCGCAGCGCTGGCTGGACCTTGGATTCATCCGCTTCCAGCCCTCGGAAATCATGAAACTGGCCGTGCCGATGCTGTGCGCCGCCTGGCTGCACGATCGTCCCGTGCCGCCTTCACCGGCCTCGCTGGGAATGCTCGCGTTGATCATCCTGGTGCCGGCCGCGTTGACCGCCGCGCAGCCGGACCTGGGCACGGCCATCCTCATCACCATCGCTGGTGCGCTGCTGCTGATCCTGGCGGGCCTGTCGGCGTGGTTCATGGCCGGCGCCACAGCGCTGGCCGGCGCGATGGCGTGGGTGGGCTGGCAATACCTGCTGCACGAATACCAGCGCCAGCGCGTGCTCACCTTCCTCGATCCGCAGGCCGATCCGCTGGGCTCGGGCTATCACATCATCCAGTCGCAGATCGCCATCGGCTCGGGCGGGCTGTTCGGCAAGGGCTACATGAACGGCAGCCAGTCGCAACTGGAATACCTGCCCGAACGGCACACCGACTTCATCTACGCAGTGATCGGCGAGGAGTTCGGCCTGCTGGGTCTGGCCGTGCTGCTGCTGCTCTACGTGTTCATAGTGGGTCGCGCGCTGTACCTTTCCGCACAGACGCAGGACACCTTCACGCGACTGCTCGCAGGCAGCCTCGCGCTGACTTTTTTCGTATACGTGTTCATCAATGCCGGGATGGTCAGCGGCCTGCTGCCGGTGGTGGGGGTGCCGCTGCCGCTGGTCAGCTACGGCGGCACATCCATGGTGACCCTGCTGGCCAGCTTCGGTATCCTCATGTCGATGTACTCGCACCGCAAACTCGTCGGCAGCTGACAGCCGATCGTGCCAGGGGGCGCGAACGCCATGAAGACAGCCCACGCGGCCGCCGCCGCGCTCATCGCCTTTGCCGCGGCGGCCCAGGCCAAGGATGCCCCACTCGATGTGGCGCGCCCCGAAGTGCAGGCGTTCATCGCCGAGCTGCAGCGCGAGCACCGCTTCGACCCCCAGGAGGCAGTGTGGATCCTGCGCGATGCGGTGCCGCAGGCGCGCATCGTCGAGATCATGGACCGCCCGGCCGAAAGTTCGCTGGCCTGGTGGGAGTACCGGGCGCGCTTCCTCACCGACGAGCGCATCAACGGCGGGGTGCGCATCTGGAACGAGCACCGCGCCACACTCGAGAAGATCGCCGCTGAAAGCGGCGTGCCCGCCCAGTATCTGGTGGCCATCACCGGCGTTGAGACCTCCTACGGCCGCAACACGGGTGGCTACCGGGTGCTCGATGCGCTGACCACGCTGGCATTCAACTATCCACGCCGCGCTGATTACTTCCGGCGCGAACTGACGCAGTTCCTGCTGCTGGCGCGCGAGGAAGGCGTCGATCCGCGCTCGCTGAAGGGCTCGTACGCCGGCGCCATGGGCATCGCGCAGTTCATGCCTTCCAGCTTCCGCGCCTATGCAGCCGACGGCACGGGTGACGGGCGCCGCGATCTGTGGAACTGGAACCCCGACGTGTTCGCCAGCATCGCCAACTACTTCACCGAGCATGGCTGGCAGCGCGGCCAGCCGGTGCTGTCAGAAGCCAGCCACGATGCGCCTCCCGACGATCCCACGCGGGGCGTTGCCGAGCTGCGCGAAACCGTGGCCAGCCTGAAATCCCGCGGCTACCGCTTCGAGACGCCGCTGCCGGCAGCCGCCGCCGCCATGCTGGTGCCGGCCGCGCTGGAGCAGGGCACGGCCTGGCGCGTGGGCTATCAGAACTTCTATACCATCACCCGCTACAACCGCAGCCTGCTGTATGCAATGGCGGTCCACGACCTGGCCGAGGCCATCGCGACGCGCCATGCCGCTACGGCGGCGGCCCGCTGATGCGCCTCGCGCCCTGCATCGCGCTGGCGCTGCTACTGGCTGCCTGCAGCTCCGGACCACCGCCGCGTGACCCAACTGCGCCGCGCTCTTCGGTACCAGGCGATCTGGCGTCCATTCCCGATGCCGTGCCGCGCCACGAGCCGCGCAGCACGCGCGGCAACCCGGCCAGCTACGAGGTGTTCGGCAAGCGCTACCACCTGCTGCCCAGCGCGGAAGGGTACAAGGAGCGCGGCGTGGCCTCCTGGTACGGGCCGGATTTCCATACCAAGGCCACTTCCAGCGGCGAACCCTACGACATGTATGCGATGACGGCAGCCCACAAGACGCTGCCCATACCAGCCTATGCGCGAGTCACCAACCTCGCCAATGGCCGCAGCGTCGTGGTGCGCATCAATGACCGTGGTCCCTTCGTGGCCAATCGCATCATCGACCTTTCTTACACGGCCGCGCACAAGCTGGACATGACGCGCGCCGGAACGGTCTTTGTCGAGGTCGAGGTGATTACGCCGGAGTCACCGCCGAGCACGCTGCGCCCGCAGCAGGCCACCGGTCCGCTGCGGCTGTTCCTGCAGACGGGTGCGTTCGGCGTGGCCGAGAACGCGCGCCAGCTGGCGGCCCGACTGGGCGCCGCGGGAATCTCCAACGTCACCATCGTGGCGCCGGACCGCTCCTCGCGGCTGCACCGCGTGCGCATCGGGCCGATCGCCGACGTGACGACTTTCGATATGCTTGCCGAACGGGTCGGGCAGCTGGGCATGGATACCCTGCTCGTCACCCAATGAACCACCTCATCCCCCCGGAAGTACCTGCCGCGATGAAAAGATTCCTGACTTGCCTGCTGCTCGCCCTCGTCCCCGCCGCCGCCCTGGCTGGCGCGCCGGCGGTGATTCCGCCGCCGCCACAGATTGGCGCCCATGGCTACATCCTCATCGACCACGAAAGTGGCCGCGTGCTCGCCGAGCAGCGCGCCGACGAGCGCATGGAGCCGGCCAGCATCACCAAGGTGATGACGGCCTACATCGTGTTCGAGGCCCTGCAGGAGAAGCGCCTGGCGTTGACCGACAAGGTGCGGGTGAGCGAGTACGCCTGGCGCACCGGCGGCGCGGTCACCGACGGATCGACCAGCTTCCTCGAGCTCAACTCCGAAGTGGCGGTCGAAGACCTGATCAAGGGCATGATCGTGCAATCGGGCAACGATGCCACCATCGTGCTGGCCGAGAAGGTCGGGGGTACCGAGAGCGGCTTCGTGACCATCATGAACGAATACGCGCGCCGGCTGGGAATGAAGGGCACTCGCTTCACCAACAGCTGGGGCAATCCTGCGCCGGAGCACTACACCACCGCGCGTGACCTGGCGACGCTGGCCCGGGCGCTGATCCGCGAGTTTCCCGACTACTACAAATGGTATTCGCTGCGCGAGTTCACCTGGAACAATCACCGGCAGAGCAACCGCAACGGCCTGCTGGGCCGAGACCCGTCGGTCGACGGCATCAAGACCGGCCACACCAACAGCGCCAAGTACTGCCTGATGACCTCCGCCAGCCGCAACGGCATGCGCCTGATCTCGGTGGTGCTGGGCGCCCCGTCCATCCGCGGCCGCGAGGATGCCAGCGCCACACTGCTGAACTACGGCTACACCTTCTTCGAGACGGTGAAGGTGCACGACGCCAGCCAGCCGCTGCTGACGCCGCAGGTCTTCAAGGGTTCGGCCCTCACGGTGCCGGTGGGTATTCGCGCGCCGATCAGCGTCACCATCGCCCGCGGCGCCGCCGACAGCATCACCAAGGAAACCACCGTCAACAGTCCGCTGATCGCGCCAATCGCAGCCGGGGCCACCGTCGGCCAGTACACCGTGCGCGTTGGCGACGAGGTGGTCACCAGAGTGCCGCTGGTTGCGCTGGAGGCGGTCGATGAAGGCGGCATCTGGCGCTGGGCCGTGGACAGCGTCAAGCTCTGGTTCGAAGACTGACGCGCAGTCTGGTATATGGCAGCCCCGCTGAGCTGGTGTCATCTCGACGGCAAGCTGTTGCCGGTGGAAGAGGCGCGCATCTCACCCTTCGATCGCAGCTTCCTGTTCGGCGACGGCATCTACGAGGTAATGCCCGTGTATGGCGGGCGCCTGTTTCGCCCGGAGCTGCACTTTGAACGGCTCGCGCGCAGCGCCACGGCCCTCAAGCTCACCAACCCGCATCCACATGCCGGCTGGCAGTCATTGCTCGAAGAGCTGATTTCCGCCAACGGTGGTGGCGATCAGTACATCTATCTGCATCTGTCGCGCGGTGCCGAAGAGGGTCGCAACCACGCGCCGTTGCCCAGCGTGCCGCCGCTGGTGATGGCCTGGTGCGCACCCTGGCCGGCACCGGCCGAGGCGACGCTGCGCCACGGGCTCGCCTGCATAACGGCACCGGATCCGCGCTGGGCGCGCTGCGACATCAAGTCCGTGGCCCTGTTGGCCAATGTGCTGCTGCGCCAGCAGGCGATCGATGCGGGCGCCTCCGAGGCCATCCTGCTGCGCGACGGCGAGCTGACCGAAGGCAGTGCATCCACCGTGCATGTGGTGCGTGATGGCGTGTTGCTGACGCCGCCGGACTCGCAGCGCATCCTGCCGGGCACCACGCGCCGCGTGGTCGAGGAGATCGCCGACCGGCTGCAGATCCCGCGGCGCGCCACGCGCATCGAGGAGCCCACCCTGCGGGCCGCGGATGAAATCTGGCTGGGTTCCGCCACCCGCGAGGTACAGCCCGTGACGCTGCTGGATGGCAAGCCGGTGGGCACGGGCAAGCCCGGTCCGCTCTGGCGCCGGGTTTACGATGCCTTCCAGGCACTGAAACACGCCGCGACCTGAGATCGCCGGCATTCAGCGCCGCGTCGCGGCGAAGAACTCCGACAGCAACGCGCCGCACTCGTCCGCCAGCACGCCGCCGAACACATCTACCCGATGGTTGAGGCCCTTGAGGGCAAAGGCGTCGATGATGCCGCCGGCGGCGCCGGCCTTCGGATCGAAGGCTCCGAACACCACCCGTCGCACCCGCGCATGCACCATGGCCGCGGCGCACATCAGGCAGGGCTCCAGGGTCACATACAGCACCGTGCCGTCGAGGCGATAGTTGTCCAGTGCCTGGCCGCCGGCACGCAGTGCCAGCATCTCTGCATGCGCGCCGGGATCGCGCAGCGCGATGGGCGAATTGCCAGCGGCGGCGATGACCCGTTCCTCGTGCACCAGCACCGCACCCACCGGCACCTCGCCGCGCGCCCGCGCAGCCCTGGCCTCGGCAATGGCCAGCTGCATGAATTCGACGTCGAGGGGCATGCGCGCGTCTGCTTCAGGTGCCGGACGGTCGTCGCGGCACCAGCACCCGCGCCACCAGCTCCTGCACCACCTCGTCGCGCTGGTTCTTCATCAGCATCCGCACCCGGGCGATACCCCGGTCCGGCTTGCTGCGCGATGGCGTGATCTCGATGATCTCGGCGTGCAGCGTGAGCTGATCGCCGACAAAGGCTGGACGTGGCCAGGAGACCTCACCGCCCGCGCCGATGAAGCCCCAGCCAAAGGCCGGTCCGCCGGTCACCAGCAGCCGCATGGTCAGCGCCGCGGTATGCCAGCCGCTGGCAGCCAGCCTGCCGAACATGCTGGCCTCGGCGGCCGCCTCATCGAGGTGAAAGGGCTGCGGATCAAACTGCCGGGCAAAGGCCTTGATATCGGTCGCCGTCAGCTCGACCGGACCATTGGTGAAGGTCTGGCCGACGGTGAGATCTTCCAGGTAAACCTTGTCCGCCACGCCAACCCTCCCGCAAACCGAAGCTTCAGTGCCGCGCGGACATGGACGAGCGCGACAGCATCAGCAGCGCCGCCAGCGTCACGAGGCCGGCAGCCGAAAGATACCAGCCCACGGCCATCAGGCCGAACTTGCCGGCCAGCCAGGTGGCGGCATAGGGCGTGAGCGAGGCGCCGAGGATGCCAGCGAGATTGAAGGTCAGCGAGGCACCCGTGTAACGCACGGCCGTCGGGAACAGCGACCCCAGCGCCGCGCCCAGCGGGCCATAGGACAGGCCCATCAGCCCCAGCCCCAGCGACAGGCACAGCAGCACCGCGCCGGCATTGCCGGTGGCCAGCAGCGGTGCGTAGGTAAAGCCGAACAGCGTCATGCCGACACTGGCGACGATCAGCACCGAGCGCGGATCAAAGCGGTCGGCAAACCAGGCCGACAGCGGGATGGCCAGACCGAAGAACACCACGCCGGCCATCTGCAGCAGCAGGAAGTGCTCGCGTGAGTAGCCCAGCTGGCTCACGCCCCACGACAGCGTAAACACCGTCATCAGGTAGAACACCACGAAGGTGACCACCGAGGCGAACACGCCCAGCACCAGCCGCTGCGGAAACTCGCGCAGCACATTGAGCATGGGGCTCGACACCCGTTCGTCTTTCTCGATGGCGCGCCGGAAGGCCGGCGTCTCCTCGATGCGCAGCCGCACCCACAGCCCCACCAGCACCAGCACGGCGCTGGCGAGGAAGGGCACGCGCCAGCCCCAGGCCATGAACTCGGCATCGCTCAGGAAATGCGTCAGCAGCAGGAATGTGCCGGACGACAGGATGAAACCCAGCGGCGCACCCAGCTGCGGGAACATGCCGTACCAGGTCTGCCTGCCCGGTGGCGCGTTCTCGGTGGCCAGCAGCACCGCGCCGCCCCATTCGCCGCCCAGGCCGAAGCCCTGCCCGAAGCGGCACAGCGCCAGCAGCGCCGGCGCCAGCAGGCCCGCAGTGGCGTAGGTGGGCAGCAAACCGATGAGCACGGTGGACAGTCCCATGGTCAGCAGCGCCGCCACCAGCGTCGCCTTGCGCCCGATGCGATCGCCATAGTGGCCGAACACCGCCGAGCCCACCGGCCGGGCGAAGAACGCCAGCGCGAAGGTGGCCAGCGACTGCAACGTGGCGGCGCCGGGGTCCGAGGCCGGAAAGAACAGCTGCGGAAACACCAGCACCGCCGCGGTGGCGTAGATGTAGAAGTCGAAGAACTCGATCGTGGTACCGATCAGGCTCGCGAACAGCACGCGACGCGGCGAATTTCCCTGCATGCTCCCCCCGGGCTCTTCAGGCGCGGTTTTGATCGGAATCTTCGCCTATTTCTCGACGAAGGCGCGCTCGATCACGTAATCGCCGGGCTCACCGATGCGCGGGGAGATCGTGAATCCGCGGTCATTGAGCAGCTGGCGCGTGTCCTCGAGCATGGCCGGCGAGCCGCACAGCATGAACCGGTCGTCGGCCGGGTTCAGCGGCGGCAGACCCACGCGCGC
>DATKBK010000199.1:0-4062 GCA_035514045.1 Steroidobacteraceae bacterium
CGCGTTCGAGAATGTAGGTGGTGTAAACGAATTCCATGTCGAAGGGCGGATCCTTGCGCATCAGGATGGCGTCGAAGCCGCCCAGCGGCAGATCCGCAGGCTCGCCCAGCGAGTACCAGCCGGACGGATCAGGCTGCACCGTCAGCGGCCGCGCTCGCCCCCGCGCCACGCCGTCACGCAGGTACAGGTCGGGCTGGGTCAGGTACCACAGCGCGTGTCCACGGGCCTGGGCGGCCAGCAGCATCGCCAGCGTGGTGTCCTTGGCGTACTTGACCCCTTCGATAGGGTCCATCACGACGGCCAGGCGGGTGTGCTGCTGCATGTATTAAGTCCAGTTCCCGAAACGAGTACCAGTTCAACGCCCGATGGTATCCCAGGGGCTTAAATCCCACTGTTGCCCGGCGCCTGGGTGCATATGGTCGCCGTTTCCACGATATGTTAAAAGATTCAGGGATTTGCGGGCCGCAATGAACGCTGTCGGGAGTTCGATCAAGGTGAGCGACGAGAATGGAACCCTGAAGGGGCTCAAGGTGCTGGTCATCGATGACAGCAAAACCATCCGTCGCACCGCCGAGACCCTGCTGGCCAAGGAAGGCTGCGAAGTCTTCACTGCCATCGACGGTTTCGACGCGCTGGCCAAGATCGCCGACCACCAGCCCGACATCGTGTTCGTTGACATCATGATGCCGCGCCTGGATGGCTACCAGACCTGTGCGCTGATCAAGCACAACAAGGTCTTCAGGGATATTCCCGTGATCATGCTGTCCTCGAAGGACGGTCTGTTCGACCGCGCCCGCGGTCGCATCGTCGGCTCCGAGCATTACCTGACCAAGCCCTTCACGAAGGAAGAACTGCTGGGTGCGATCGATGCGCACGTGGGCGGGAGGTAAACTCAAGGTGGCCCTGATCCTCATCGTCGACGACTCGCCCACCGAAGTGCATGTCATGAAGAAGGCGCTCGAGAAGAGCGGCTACCAGACTGCCATCGCCGGCGATGGCAGCGAAGGCGTGCGCCTGGCCAAGGACCTCAAGCCCGACCTCATTTTCATGGACATCGTGATGCCCGGCATGAACGGCTACCAGGCCACGCGCGCCATTGCCGCTGATCCAGGCACGCGCTCGATTCCGATCGTGATGGTGAGCTCGAAGGGCCTCGAAACCGACCGCGTGTGGGGATTGCGCCAGGGCGCAGTGGACTACATTGTAAAGCCGGTCTCGGCCGAGCTGCTGGTACAGAAAGCCCAGGCAACGCTGGCCGCCTGAGTCGATGCCCGTGGAAATCCGAGCCTCGATTCGCTCCCTGCGCGACAAGCCCTACGACCTGCTGGTCGCACTGGACCGGCGCGGCCAGGACGCCAGTGGCGTGCGGACCGAAAGTCCGGACGGCGCGCGTGAATGGGTGGGCGTGGCCTGGCGCATGGCCGGCGAGGGCTACCTGGTGGCGCGCGAAGAAACCCGCGAGGTGCTGCCCTTTCCGCCGCAACTCACCCGTGTGCCCGGTGCGCGCAGCTGGGTCAAGGGGCTGGCCAACCTGCGCGGCGCGCTGCTGCCGGTGATCGATCTGCGGCAATTCCTGGGCAGCGGCCCGACCCCCATGACCCGCAATACCCGCCTGCTGGTGGTCAACCACCGCGACGTCCCCGCGGGACTGATGGTGGATGAGGTGCTGGGCTTCCGGCGTTTCACCGACGGCGAGTTCAGCGGCGATGCGCCGCCCACCATCGTACGCTGCGAGCGCTTCGTGGCCGGAGCCTTCCGCCGCGGCACCGAAGCCTGGCCGGTGCTGAGCCTGCGCCTGCTGGTCGAGAATCCGGGGTTCCTCGATGCCGCAGCCTGAAGCTTCCAACTCGTCGCGTCGCCTCATGCTGACGGCGGCGGCAGCGCTGCTGGTGCTGGCCGGTGTCGTGGCCGGCGTCCTGTCGGGCACCACGCTGGGCTTCGTGGCCGCGGCGCTCTGCCTTGCAGTATTGGTTCCCCTGGTGCTGCTGTACAAGTCAGTGCACGCCGTGATGGACGAGGCCAGCATGGCGCGGCTGGCCGTGGAGGCGCAGCGCCAGGAGAGCGATCGCAACCAGGCGGCCATCCTGCGCCTGCTCGACGAGATCGCAGGTCTGGGACAGGGTGACCTCACCGCCACCGCCACGGTCACCGAAGACATCACCGGCGCCATCGCAGACTCGGTGAACATCGCGGTCGAATCACTGCGCGGCCTGGTGATCGCCATCAACCAGTCCTCGGTGCAGATGGACAGCGCTGCGCGCCAGACCCAGGCGCTGGCCCAGCATCTGGCCAAGTCATCCGGCTCGCAGTCCAAGCAGATCGCCGCCGCCACCGAATCCATCGGCGCCATGGCCAGCTCCATCGAGGAAGTCTCCGGCAACGCCGAGCGCGCCTCGGACGTGGCGCGTCACTCGGTGGACGTGGCGCACAAGGGCGGCAAGGCCGTGCGGCGCACCATCGAAGGCATGAACGGCATCCGCGAAACCATCCAGGAGACATCCAAGCGCATCAAGCGTCTGGGCGAGAGCTCGCAGGAGATCGGTGGCATCGTCGAGCTGATCAACGACCTGGCTGAGCAGACCAACATCCTCGCCCTCAATGCCTCCATCCAGGCCTCGATGGCCGGTGAGGCCGGCCGTGGTTTCGCAGTGGTGGCCGACGAGGTGCAGCGCCTGGCCGAGCGGGCCGCCAACGCCACCAAACAGATCGATGTCATCGTGCGCACCATCCAGGCCGACACCAATGGGGCCGTGGTGTCGATGGAGCGCTCCACGGCCGATGTGGTCGGCGGTGCGCAGTTGGCCGAGAACGCCGGCAGTGCGCTGGAGGAGATCGAGCAGGTTTCCAACCAGATCGCCAGTCTGGTACAGAACATCTCTGCCAGCGCGCGCAACCAGTCGCAGTCCTCGCAGAGTGTGGCGCGCAACATGCAGGTATTGCGCGAGATCAGCTCGCAGACCGCCGATTCCACCAGCAACACCTCCGAGGCCGTGGCCAAGCTGGCGCTGCTGTCAGCGTCCCTGCGCAAGTCCGTGGCGGGCTTCCGCCTGCCCGAGCCCGCGCCCGGTGGCAGCACGCAGCGCACCGCGGGGCTGCCCGCCGGGGCACAGCATTTCGATCCGACCGTCACCCTGAACCTGCGCCGCTCGGCGGGCGGCAAGCCAAATGGCTGAAGCTGCGGCCAGCGCTGCGCCACAGCTGGCAAGCCAGACGCTGGACGCGGCATTGCGCGAGGTCGTGACCTCGCTCAACGAGGCCCGCATCGCACTCGAGGCCTTCGTCGAACAGGCCGACAACGTGCAACTGCTGCAACGCTGCCGCGTCGAGTTGGCACAGGTGCAGGGTGTGCTGCGGGTGGTGGAGATCCACGGTGCAGCGCTGCTGGCCGAAGAGATGCACCAGGTGTGCATCTATCTGGAATCCACCTCGCAGAGTCCCAAGAACCAGGCCGAGACGCTCGATGCATTGATGCGCGCCATCGTGCAGCTGCCGGGCTACCTCGACCGGGTGCAGGCCGGCGGCCGCGACATGGCGCTGGTGCTGCTGCCATTGCTGAACGACCTGCGCGCCGTGCGCGGCAGTCCGCTGCTGTCCGAAGGCACGCTGCTGTCGCTGAACCTGAAGTCCGACCGCCAGCCCGCGCCCGTGCAGACCCCGCCGGGCGAAGAGGTGGTGCCGGTGCAGCAGTGGGCACGCAAATTGCGCATGGCGTTCCAGGCCGGCCTGATCGGCTGGATCCGCGGCGATCGTGGCGAGACGCACTTCGATACGCTGACCGCCGTGGCGGCGCGCTTCGAGGCCATCGCCAGCACCCAGCCGCTGTTCCAGCTGTGGTGGGTGATCGGCGCGGTGATCGAAGCACTGCGCGAACGTGGCCTGGAAGGCAACGTGTCGATCAAGCGGCTGCTGGGCCTGGCCGACCGCGAGATACGCCGCCTCTACGAGCTGGGCGAGGACAGGTACGCGCAGCATCCGCCGGTGGAGCTGCTCAACAACCTGCTCTATTACGTGGCGCGCTCCACCAGCGACGGTCCGCGCGTGAGGGCCGTGCGCAGTTCGTTC
>DATKBK010000200.1:0-4829 GCA_035514045.1 Steroidobacteraceae bacterium
CGTCGGGAATCTGCAGCTGGTCGCGGCAATACAGCACCTGCACCGCGAAGGCCTCGTTCAATTCCCACAGGCCGATGTCTTTGACGCTCAAGCCGTTGCGGCGCAGCAGCTTCGGCACCGCGAACACCGGACCGATGCCCATTTCATCCGGTTCAGTACCGGCAACCGCCATGCCACGGTAGATGCCAAGCGGCACGAGGTTGCGCTTCTCCGCCAGCCGGCCCTCCATCAGCACGCAGGCGGCCGCACCGTCGGAGAGCTGGCTGGCATTGCCGGCCGTGATGCAGCCGCCATCGCGCACCGGACTGAGCCTGCACAGGCCTGCCAGCGTAGTATCGGGACGATTACCTTCGTCCCTGCTCAAGGTGACTTCCTGCAGCGACACGGTACCGCTGGCCTTGTCCGTCACCGACTTCACGACGCCGAGCGGCACGATTTCGGCATCCAGCCTGCCCGCCGCCTGCGCCGCGGCGGTGCGCTGCTGGCTCTGCAATGCATAGGCATCCTGCAGCTCGCGGTCGATGTGGTAGCGCTTCGCCACGACTTCGGCAGTGTCGATCATCGGCATGAACACCTCTGGCTTCAGCGCCAGGATGCGCTCGTCGCGCATGCGATCGGTATTGAACTTCTCGGTCTGCACGAGGCTGAGGGAATCGCCGCCACCGCCGACGGCGATGTCGATCCCGTCGACGATGATCTGCTTCGCGGCAGTCGCGATGGCCATCAGGCCGGAGGCACACTGGCGATCGACACTCATCGCGGCGGTGGTGACGGGCAGGCCGCCCATCAGCGCCACGCGACGCGCTTGGTTGCTCGCCTGGCAGCCCTGCTGCAGCGCTGCGCCGAAGACCAGCTCCTCCACTTCGGCCGGATCGATGCCGGCGCGCGCAACCGCCTGCGCCACGGCGTGTCCGCCCAGCGTTCCGGTGCCGGTGTTGTTGAAGGCGCCGCGATAGGCCTTGCCGATGGGCGTGCGCGCGGTGGAGACGATGACGGCGGTTCTCATGAAGGGACTTCTCCTGGCGTTCAGGGTTCGGTGGAAGCGGGCTCGAGGACGATCAGGCCCAGGGTCTCGGCGATCAGCGCGGGCCTGTCTTCGCCTTCGATGTCGACGGTTACTTCGTGCCGCAGCAGCAGCCGGCGCGGTGTCTTCTCCTCGACGCCCAGCAGCGTGAAGCGGCCGCGGATGCGCTGGCCGCTGCGGACCGGGTGCAGAAATCGCACCTTGTTCAAGCCGTAGTTGATGCGCACCGCGGCTTCGGCGATGGCGGGTCCGCCGCTGGTGGCGGCGAAATGTGGAATCATCGACAGCGTCAGCAGCCCGTGGGCGATGGTGTCGCCGAATCCTGCCTGGCGCGCACGCTCGGGATCCAGATGGATGAACTGCCGGTCCAGCGTCACCTCGGCGAAGCCGTCGATGCGTTCCTGGGTGAGCTGCAACCAGTCGGAAACGCCGACTTCCCGGCCAATCCACGACGGGAGTTCCGCCTTGTCCACCAGCGTCTTCGCAGGGGGCATATGCACGCTACGCGCCCATGGCGACGACGACTTTGCCGAGCGCCTTCCGGCTGGTCAGGACCCGCAGGGCCTCCGCGGCCCGCTGCAGCGGAAAGGTCGCGGAAACATGCGGTCGCAGCTGGCCGGCCAGAAACATCGCCAGCAGCTCGCGGTTGTTCTGTGCGGAGGCGCGTGGCTCGCGGCGCGTGAATTCTCCCCAGAACACACCGACCACCGCGCTGCCCTTGAGCAGCGGCAGATTCACCGGCAATTTCGGAATGCTGCCGCCGGCGAAACCGATCACCAGCACGCGGCCATTCCAGCCGGTGGCGCGCACCGCCGGTTCGAACAGCTCCGCGCCCACCGGATCGAAGACCACGTCCACACCTTTTCCGGCGGTCAGCGTCCTGGCGCGCTCCTTCAGATCCTCGGTGGCGTAATTGATGGTGGCGTCGGCGCCATGGGCCATGGCCAGCGCGAGCTTCTCCGCGGAACTCGCCGCCGCGATCACGCGTGCGCCCAGTGCCTTGCCCAGTTCCACCGCCGCCAGCCCGACGCCGCCGGCGGCGCCAAGGACCAGCAGGGTTTCGCCGTCCCGCAGCCTGGCGCGCTGCTTCAATGCATGCCAGGCCGTGCCGTAGGTCACCAGAAAAGCCGATGCCGGGACGAAATCCATGCCATCGGGAATCGGCACGATGCGTCCGGCATCGGCCACCACGCGCTCGGCGAAGCCGCCGTGCCCGCACAGCGCGATGACGCGAGCGCCCACCGCGATATCACGGACCTCCGCGCCTACCGCGAGCACGGTACCGGCGCATTCGCCGCCGGGAATGAACGGCGGCAGCAGATCCGACTGGTATTTGCCGGCTACCATCAGCGCGTCGGGAAAGTTCACGCCGCAGGCTGCCACATCGACCAGTACCTGGCGCGGCCCGGGCTCAGGGTCGGCGGTCGTGTCCAGCACGAGTGTTTCCGGTGGACCGAATGCCTTGCACACGGCTGCCTTCATCCTGAACTCCTGCGCATGCTCACTCACAGCTCCGAGCGTGCGATGACCTGGGTGCACATCCGGTGCAGGCTGCGCACCTTGTCGCGCAGCGGCGCGAAGCGCGAATCGCGCGTCTGGCCATGGAAATAGCGGTAGTAGATCTGCTGCCCGATCCCGGCGAGGCGGAACAGCCCGAAGCAGAAGTAGAAATCGAAGTTGTCGATGCGCAGGTCCAGGTTGCGCGCGAAGCGCTCGATCAGTTCGCGGCGCCCCGGGGCGCCGGGCGCCGTGGTGGGCATCGCGGTGAACTGCCGGAATTCCGCAGGGTCCGTGGGCTCCACCCAGTAGCCGAGCGTGCAGCCCAGATCCATCAGCGGATCGCCGAGCGTGGCCATTTCCCAGTCCAGCACCGCGATCAATCGCAGCGGGTCCTGCAGGGACCACACGACGTTGTCGAGCTTGTAGTCGTTATGGATGAGGCCGATGCGCGCCGACTCGGCGGGCATGTGATCCTGCAGCCAGCGCATCGTCGTTTCGAACGTGGGCGTGTCATCCGGAGTCAGCGCGGCGGTATACCGCTTGCACCAGCCTTCCACCTGGCGGCGGACGTAACCTGCGGGACGGCCGAGATCCCCCAGGCCGATGCGCGCATAGTCCACCCTGTGCAGTTCGCACAGCACGTCGAGCCAGCGTTCAAACTGCGTTCTCACCTGCGCCGGGGTCAGTGCCAGGCCGGCAGGATAGTCGCGGCGGATGATCAGGCCAGGGACATGCTGCATCAAGTACCAGCTTGCGCCAAGCACCTGCTCATCGGCGCAGAGCAGCACGGGCTGTGGTGCATAGGGAAACACCTTGTGCAATGCGCTCAGCACTCGGTATTCGCGGCCCATGTCATGTGCGCTCTTCGCCTTGGTGCCGAACGGCGGTCGTCGCAGCACCCACTGCTCTCCAGTGCAGGTCAGCAGATAGGTCAGGTTGGAAAACCCCGAGGGAAACTGCCTGACCGTCAGTTCACCGCGAAGCGGCAGATGGGCGGACAGGTAGTCACGCAGCGCGTGCAGGTCCAGCTCCTCGCCGGACCTGACGTCGCCGGCATCATCCTTCAGCCATGGTGTCGTGGGGGCCTGCATTGGCGTGATCAGCGATAGGTCAGCATATGGGTGTAGCCAGGCCGTTCCAGGTGCGGGACGGAGTTGAATACCGCCAGCGAGCGGCGCCCGCCGCTGTAGCGGATGCGCGTGATCGAGGAGTTGAACAGCGCCCAGTGCAGGTTGATGCCTTGAGTGTCCGATAGCCCGAGCACGCTCTGCACCACCATCGCGATCGCGCCTCCCGAGGAGGCGATGGCGACGCGTTGGCCATCCGGATGCGCGGCCATCACGGCATCCAGCGCGGCCCGCACACGTTCCTTGAACGCGGTGAAGGGTTCGATGCCGGCGCTTGCGAGCTCGGCGGTGACCCAACGCGCGCATGCGCCTTCCAGAACGCGCTGGAAGTGACGCAGGTCCTGCAGGTTCGCGGCGGGGTCCAGGTCGTCCTCCGCGGCGAAGCGCTCCCGGTACAGTCTCAGCAATTCACCGGAGCTGTATTCGTCGAATCCCGCGAGGATGTTCATTGATGGCGCAGCACTCAGCGGCAGCAGCGCCTGCGCCGTCTCCCGCTGGCGCTGCATGTTCCCGGAGTACACCGCATCGAAGCGTTGCTCGAGGCTCTGCCAGTACTGCGCCAGCGTGCGCACCTGCGCGTGGCCCGTGGCGTTGAGCTGGTCGTAGTTATCGGAATGGAACGACGCCTGCCCATGCCTGATCATATAGAGCTCGCTCATTGATACTTCTGCAGTTCCTGGCGTGCCACGGTGCGCCGGTGCACTTCGTCGGGACCGTCGGCCAGGCGCAGTGTGCGCAGCGAGGCATACATGGAAGCCAGCGGGAAATCCGCCGTGACGCCAGCGCCGCCGAAGATCTGTATGGCCCGGTCCACGACCCGGCAGGCCATCGCCGGCACCACCACCTTGATCTGCGCGATCTCGCTGGCGGCCGCCTTGTTGCCGACATTGTCCATCAGCCACGCGGCGCGGTAGACCAGCAGCCGCGCCTGGTCGATCTCCATGCGACTGTCGGCGATGACATCGAAATTGCCGCCGAGCTGCGCCAGCGGTTTGCCGAAGGCGACTCGCGAGAGGCTGCGCCTGCACAGCATTTCCAGCGCGCGCTCGGCTGCGCCGATGGAGCGCATGCAATGATGGATGCGGCCAGGTCCGAGCCGGCCCTGCGAAATCTCGAAGCCGCGGCCCGGGCCGAGGATGACCTTGGCCTTCGGCACGCGCACCCCGTCGAAGACGATC
>DATKBK010000201.1:0-5017 GCA_035514045.1 Steroidobacteraceae bacterium
ACCACGGCGGTGCACCAGCAACGCGCGCGCGCCGCTGCGCACCGCCTCCACGCGTGCAGCTTCAATGGCCTGCGGCAGGATGAACTCCGACTCGGCAGTCGCACGCGGCAGCGCGGCCGCGGTTCCGGCAATGCGTGCGCGCTCTGGCGCGCTGCGCGCCAGCCACAGGCCCGCCGCCACCAGCGCCAGCAGCAGCAACGCCGCGATGACGGTTGAGGGTCGCCGGAGGATGCTCATCCGCGCAGCTTACCCGCGTAGGTGATCCGGCCGCGTGACAGCATCAGCTCGTGCGTGGCATTGCGCGGCCATTCGCGGCGGTAATGAGTGGCCATCACGACTGTGGAACCCGCGTCGATCCGGCTCTCCAGCCAGGCCAGCAGTTCGTTGCGCAACGGCGTATTCAGACCTGTCAGCGCCTCGTCCAGCAGCAGGATTCTCGGCCGCAGCACCTGCGCTCGTGCGAACAGGATGCGCCGCACCTGGCCATAGGACAGGTCCGCCAGCTGGCGCGCGGCGAAGTCTTCCATGCCCAGTGCACGCAGCGCGCGGCGGGCGCGCGTGGCTTCGGCGGGCGTGGCGCCGAAGTTGAGCCCGAGGCTCGAGTGCAGCCCCGACACCACGGCGTCGAGCACCGTGGTGTGGCGCGGGTAGTCGGTCTGCAGGTGCGGCGCGACCAGTCCGGTACGCGCACGGAAATCATCCAGCGGTACGCCGGGCACCACGCCGGCGCGGCGAATGCGTCCATCGCTGGCTACCGCATGATCGCCATAGATCGTGCGCAGCAGCGTCGACTTGCCGGAGCCATTGGCGCCGTGCACCACCCAGCATTGGCCGCGCCCGATGTCGAGGTCGATGTCGCACAGCACCCGCTTGCCGTCGATCCAGACATTGGCACCGGTCATGCTGATCAGCGGCCGCGGCACGGTGGCTGCCCGCGGTGACTGCGATGGCGCGCGCGCCTCTGCCACAGCCCTGCGTCTGGCTGGCTGCCCGGCCGGCACCGACGTCGGCACCTGCGCCGCCGCCAGCGCGGCCCGCAACGTCTCGCGAGTCAGCAAGCCATCCTGTCGCACCTGGCCGGCCTCCAGCCACAGCAGATGTGTTGCGCCCGGGGGAATGTCCTCCTCCCGGTGCGCCGAGCAAATCCATCCCGTATCGCGCAAGGTCCTGCCTGCCAGCAGGCGAAACAGGCGGCGGCGATTCGCCTCGTCCAGTCCGGTCGCCACCTCATCGAGCAGCAGCACCTTGGCGCGCCAGGCCAGCGCACGCGCCAGCAGCACCAGTCGACGCTCGCCATACGACAGGGTCAGGAAACGCCGCTGCGCCAGCCGGCGTATGCCGGCGCGCCCGAGCAGCGCCGCGCATGCCGCCTCCTGTTTCGCAGACAGCCGCTCGAGCGGAATGTCGGTGCGATGCAAACCCGTGCCCACCACGTCGATGGCGCGGTAATTCCAGCCGTAGCGCTCGTAGCGGTCCTGTCGCTCCGGCCCCAGCCAGGCGAATTCCTCACGTACATCCGCCGGCTGCACATGCCAATCACTGTCGTGCCGGTAGCGGCGCGCGGGCCAAAGGGCCGCATCCGGCCACACATCGCCGGCCACGACCTTGAGCAGCTGGGTCTTGCCTGCCCCGCTGGCGCCGACCACCAGCCAGCGCTGGCCTGGGCGCACATGCCAGCTCATTGAATGAAGGATCCGGCGCCCGCCACGGCTCAGGCTCAACCGGTCCAGCACGATCTCCATGCGGCGTTTATTCGATCTGAGAAACATTGAGGTTGGCGCGCCCGGAGGGATTCGAACCCCCGGCCCTCAGGTTCGAAGCCTGATGCTCTATCCAGCTGAGCTACGGGCGCCCTGGCAATTCTTTCGGTTAGCGGATGATGGCACGCCCCAAGCGGAGGAAGTAGTATTGGCGGCAATATAGACCCGCTGTTGAAGGGTCGCACAAGGGGTGATGTACATGAAAAAGCTTTCCTGCCTGCTGCTGATGGTTGCCCTGGCGTCGCCGGCCTGGGCTGACTGCACGTACCCGAAGCTGTCCGGCAAGATTCCGAACGGCAGGTCTGCGACCAAGGCCCAGATGGTCGAGGCGCAGAATAACGTCAAGCAGTACCAGTCTGAAATCACGGCCTATCTCGGCTGCATCAAGACCGATCATGAAGCAGCCCTGATCAAGGACGCGGCCACGCTCACCGACAAGCAAAGAGAGTCGATGACGGCAAAGTATGTGAAGAAGAACGACGACGCCGTCGATGCCGCCAAAGAGGTGGCGGACCGCTGGAACGAGCAACGCTCCGTGTTCGTCGCCAAGGACACCAAGTAACCATCGCCCGGGGTCACACGCGCGCCGCGGCAGCCAGGCGCGCGTTGATCCCAGCCGGGGTTTGAGGCGCAGGTGCGCTGCGCCTGCCGCCGCTCCACATTCCCATGAGCAATGTCAGTCCACTTGATCGCAGCCCGCAGGATCGGCTTGGCCGGCCGCTGCGCGACCTGCGCATCTCGGTGATGGACCGCTGCAATTTCCGCTGCCCCTACTGCATGCCGCGCGAGCGCTTCCACGAGCACTACGGCTTCCTGAAAACCGCCGAGCGGCTGTCGTTCGAGGAGATCCTGCGGCTGGCGCGCCTGTTCGTGCCGCTTGGCGTGCGCAAGCTGCGCATCACCGGCGGCGAGCCGCTGCTGCGGGCCAGCCTTGCGGACCTCATCGCCGACCTCAACATGATCCAGGGCGTGGAGGACATCGCGCTGACCACCAATGGCGTGCTGCTCACCAGGCATGCCTCAGAGTTGAAGGCGGCAGGGCTGGCCCGCGTCACCGTAAGCCTCGACAGTCTTGACCAGGACATGTTCGCGAAGATGAACGGCGGCTTCGGCAAGGTGGGCGAAGTGCTCGACGGCATTGAGCATGCACAGGCGGCAGGCCTCGGGCCGGTGAAGATCAACACCGTGATCCAGCGCGGCGTCAACGAAGACTCTGTGCTGCCGCTGGTGGAACGCTTCCGCGGCACCGGCGTCACCGTGCGCTTCATCGAATACATGGATGTCGGCAACCGCAACGACTGGAAGTCGGGGCTGGTGGTGCCCTCCTCCGATCTGGTCGAGCGCATCCACGCGCGCTGGCCGATGCACCCGGTCAAGCCCGATCACGTGGGTGAAGTGGCCCGCCGCTATGCCTTCGAGGATGGCAAGGGCGAGGTGGGATTCATCTCCTCAGTGACGCAACCCTTCTGCGGCGGCTGTTCACGCGCGCGACTTTCATCGGACGGCGTGTTCTACACCTGCCTGTTCGCGCAGACTGGCGTGGATTTGCGCGGCCCGTTGCGCGCCGGATCGGATGACGAGGAACTGCTGCGCCTGGTGCGCGGCACCTGGATGAACCGCGAGGACCGCTACAGCGAACAGCGCATCATGCTGCGCACCCGCAGCACTGGCCCCAAGGTCGAAATGAACTACATCGGCGGCTGACAGTCGCGCATGGCTGTCCGCAAGTCAAAACTCACGCACCTGGATGCAGCGAACCGGCCGACCATGGTCGATGTCGGCGACAAGAGCGCCACGCGGCGCGAGGCCAGCGCGGAGGCGCTGATCAAGCTGCCTCCCATCGTGGCGCGGGAACTTCAACGCACCGGGCATCGCACGAAGAAAGGCCCCGTGTTCGACACCGCGATCATAGCCGGAGTGCTGGCCGCGAAACGCACCCATGAACTGATCCCCTTCTGCCATCCGCTACCGCTGACGAGCGTGAAGATTGCAGTGGCGGTCGCGCGCGGCGGATTGCGCGTGACCTGTGATGTGGCCGTGACCCACACCACTGGCGTGGAGATGGAGGCGCTGACCGGTGCCAGCGTGGCGGCGCTGACCGTCTATGACATGTGCAAGGCGTTGTCGCACGATATCCAGATCGGCCCGGTGCGACTGCTGGCCAAGAGCGGCGGCAAACGCAACTTCAGGCGGCGGACCCCGCGCAAATGACTGCGCCATTGTTCGGCCTGGTGCTGGCCGGCGGGCACAGTTCCCGCATGGGCCGTGACAAGGCCGCGCTCCAGTTCGACGGCCGGTCGCAGCTGGCGCGCGCCTTCGCGCTGCTGTCACCATTGACGGCGCGTTGCTTCGTTTCGGTGCGGGCAGACCAGCGCGATGATCCACTGCGTTCTGCCTATCCTCAGATCCTCGACCTTGCCGACGGTCCGCGGGGACCCGTGGCCGGTATTGGCGCCGCACAGCTGGCTCACCCCGGGGCAGCCTGGCTGGTGCTGGCCTGTGATCTGCCACTGCTCGACGCCGCCACGCTGCAGCACCTGATTGCCCGCCGCGATCCGGTGCGCCAGGCCACCGCCTATCGCAGCAGCCGTGACGGCCTGCCCGAGCCGCTGTGCGCCATCTGGGAGCCGGCCAGCGCCGGTCCGCTGGCAGCATTCCTGAGCGGCGGCGGGAACTGTCCGCGCCAATTCCTGCTCCATTCCGCTACGCTGCTACTCGACCAGCCACGCGCCAGCAGTCTCGACAACGTGAATACTCCTGCAGAGCTTGCCGCCGCCTCCGCGGCCAACGGATCCGCCGCCGCCGTGGACGCGCGCCCGGTACGCGTGCAGTACTTCGCCCTGCTGCGCGAGCAGGCCGGCCGGCGCGACGAGGAAGTGCTCACCGTTGCCGCAACGCCGCGCGAGCTCTATGCGGAGCTGGCCCTGCGGCATCGCTTCACGCTGACGCCGGAACACCTGAAGGTGGCCGTGAACACGGAGTTCTCCGACTGGTCCCGCCCGCTTGCCGCCGGCGACAACGTCGTGTTCATTCCCCCGGTGGCCGGCGGATGAGCGCCTTCCGCTTCTCGCAAACGGTCATCGACACTGCGCCATTGCGTGCCGAGCTGGTCGACACCCACTGCGGCGGCTTCACCGCCTTCGAAGGCTGGGTGCGTGACCACAACGAGGGCCAGCAGGTCGTGCAACTGGAATACGAGGCCTTCGAAGCGCTGGGCATGCGCGAAGGCGAACGCATCATCCAGGAAGCACGAGAGC